>JBDRNB010000046.1:0-6448 GCA_043811635.1 Candidatus Aenigmatarchaeota archaeon | reverse complement strand
TATATGCCATGTGAATGGAGCAATACAACAAATGAATGTACGTGCAAGGCAACTAATATATTTGGAAACAGGACACAGAGTTTATCCATGATAGACAATGAAAAGGTTTGTGAATCATGTGGAGGAAAATGGATAGTAGAGAATTACTGCGAGGGCAACATGTCTGTACCTACAGGCAGATGTGAACAAAAAGGAAATGATGAGAAGAACTGTGACAAGGTATGTTTCGCATGTGATTATGCGTTTGATGGATCTCCACACAATTCAAGCGGCACGGCTAAGGAATATTGTTATGGTAACCCTAAATGTAAATACATAAATGATTCAACATCACCAAATGGTTACGGTTTTTGTAAATCAAAAGAAGCATTCAAGAAGGGAATAGCCACAGACTGTAGATCAGACTGTGGAAGTTGCACGTATTTTGGAAATGTAAATGCTTCAACTGATTACGATGGAACCTCAAAGTCATTTGATACATGCAACTCACCAAAGTGTTATTGTCAACAGGCGTATGAGTTTGGTAATGTCAAATGTAAGTGGATCGCAGATTCCTCTAGTAATGAGGGTGGATATTGTTTGGATAGCAGTGAAAAGACATGTGCAGATGCATGTGACAGGTGTTATACAAAATCTAACTGCATGAATAAAGGAAGAAGCGCCATGAATGCAACTGGTTCTTGTGAATGGTCAAACCCGGAAAGCGATACTGATGGGGAATGCACAAAGGGAGGGCAAACATCTGAGGTATGCTGGGATGCAATAGACAATGATAATGATAACTTAATAGATTGTATCGATCCTGAGTGTTATGTGGATTCCTTCTGCGGATTTGTATCAGGTGACTGCTTCGGATGGTATGATCCAAGTCTGCCTGATAATGGCCAATCAAACTGTGAAAATGCACAGCTTAGTAGCGGTTTGAACTGCACTTGGATGTCAGATCCATGGGGAAGCTGGTGTGATTTCCCTGGCGCAAATTGCTGGAAATATGATGGCAACCAGAGCGCATGCGAAGTACGCAATACAACATGCGACTGGAACAGCGGAATGGGTGGAGGTGGATGCGAACAGGACTGGAGTGTTGGAGAGGCATGTTACATGCTTTCGAATAATAATTCATGCTCACAAAACCCTGACTGTACATGGACAACAGATACATGGTGTCAGGGAGATGGAAACACAACAAGCTGGTGCCAAAGCCAGGGAGGATGGTGTGATCCATCCGCATTTGCTCCAAAGAATTGTTGGGAACACGATACAAACTCTACGTCATGCGGCTTAGCTGATGGCTGTGTGTGGGAAACCAATGAATGGGGAGCAAGCTGTGATGTTGATTGGGCTTCAGGACAAAATTGTTACATGTATGGTAACAATGAGTCATGGTGCACAACCAATGGTTGCGCATGGAAATCAGATCAACAAGGAGGAGGGTGGTGTGATAATAAATTCCAAGCATGTTGGGGATACCAAGACGAAACTACGTGCAGTGTCGTGAACTCTGATTATTGTTTCTGGGACTCATGGAATCAATGGAGTCCATGCAATCCAAAATGTTTCAATCCAAGCCTGACAGTAGATACCTGTGGCACTGTATCTGGATGCGTGTGGAGTGATGGATGGTGTATGGAAGACTGGTCTCAAGGCGGAGTTGACTGCTGGAATGAGACCCTATCAACAGATTCTGGTGCATGTGATGCTGCAGATGAATGCAGGTGGAAGGATTCGGGGTGGTGCAATCCAAAGGGATTCGCAGGCGGAGATGCTGCTGGAGGATCAGGTGTTGGAGCAAGCACAGGCATGGACTGCTGGAAGTATGACGGAAATCAGACAGGATGTGTTAACAGCACGCTCATAGGAATAACATGTTCATGGATGACTGAGCCATGGCCTTTCTGCGAACCTGATTGGTCAGCAAATTGCTGGGAGTTTGACTGGAATGTCTCATTATGCGATCAGGCGAGTGCCTGTTACTGGCAGAATACAAGCGGAAATAATGGTTATTGTTCAAATATATTCGATCAGTGTTGGAGTAACATGTCATATTCAAACAACCAAGATGATACTGGAGCTGACGGATCTGATGATGAGGAAGAGTGTGATGCTAACCCAAGTTGTAGTTGGTCAGACATGGGGACAGGGTGGTGTGAGCCTTCATGCTTCTCAGCCACAACCGAAGGCACATGCACAGGCGGATGTAGATGGATAAATGGATGGTGCAATTCACCTGGAATGAATGATATGTACGAAGGAATGGAGGGCGGAGCACCTGTTATGGTAGCATTTGATGAATGTCCTGATAGTGGTGGTAGTGTATCAGAGGTTGTAGACATCTGCGGCGTAGGAATGAAGGATATGGGAGACTCCTTAGGATTTGGCATAGGTGTTGTGGACTTTTCTGAGGCAGGTGTATGCAACGGCCAGAAGATAGGGTTCGGCAACTTCTTCGGAAATGGCAATGAAACCACCAAGCTGTATATATACCTGGATACAGATGGAAGCACCTCAGGAGGATGTTCCTTGTCGCATGATTCCTCGCAAGCAGGCTATGAATTCATGTTCAAGTACATTGCCACGTGGAATGATTCTCAAAGCAAGGTCACAGAAACATTCAATACATACAAATGCAGTTCAGGCAGCTGGAAGGCTGCAGACATAACACTGAGTGCATGGAAAGAGAAGATGTGTGGTGAGATACAAGGTATGATGATAGCACTCAAAAAATCAGACCTTGACAAGTTCCCAACATTATACAACTCTGAAAAGGATATGAGAATCTACGCAGCAACAGCGGATAAGGTGGGTAATGCAAGCACACCTTCAGACTGGGCAGGCCCTGGTTGGGTAACTCCAGGAGCCATTGACTTCACAATAAATGGATTCTTTGAGTTTGGTGCAGATACATCTTTGTTTGAGGATATCATGAAGAAGGGATATGTTGAATACGAGGACTGCTTCAATAATGTTGATGATGATAATGATGGAAGTATAGACTGTGCTGATTGGAGCTGCCAGTTTGCACCTCACTGCACAATTTCAGGTGTAAATGATCCTACATTTGTGGACACCTCAATGCCTAGGATCATGGGAATGAAGATTGAGGAATACACTGATGCAGCACTGATTATATATGACACAAATAAGCCAACAAATGGAACCTTATACTTCTATGAAAACGATTCCACTTGTTCAAACTCTTCTCTAAATGGAACAATATATGATATTGGGATATGGAGCAGCAATGTGAGGGAGCATAAGTTATGGCACTATGCGCCCATATATAATGATGATGGTGTTGCTTCACTTGATCACCCATTGACTATAAACACAAATTATTATTACAAGCTGAAGATGTGCGATTATAACGACAAATGCAGTGTGAGCGCTTGCACTTCATTCAAAACAGCAGAGACTACTATAAAATGTGGTTACTGCAACTTTGTCACAATGATCAAGGCTCCAGCAGGATGGAATGTTTATTATGACCTGGATAAGGATGGAACCTATGAACACTGGCAGGGTAATATGTGCGGGCCAAATGCAGGAATGAAGACAAATTACACAACTGGAAGAAGTTCAAACATTAAGATGAACAACTCAGATGGTGGGGCAATGTGGTTCTACAATGTAACCCTGACAAAGACAGGCCTGACAAGCAATACAAGAAACATAGATGATGTTGATAGCTTAATCTTCAACAACGAATTGACAGATACATCAGGAAATGCAGTTGGTCTTGTGGGAATGCCTTCTACAACAAGGGACAAGATAGTTAACAACATGCACCCAGAGGTATGCCAGGTCAGGATACCAAGCGATGGAACATGTGATGAATTATGGCATTGTGACGATGACGGAGATAATTGTGTTGACATGACAGCACAGGCAGGGACAGGTACTGCAGATGGAAACTTCTGCATATGGAATGTACCTTACTGTGAGTTCTCCACTTGGGCTTCAGGTGAGCCTGGAACATACAGTCCTCCAGGAGGTGGGACACCAACTGGTGGAAGCCCTGGAAGTGGAGCTGCTACAGCAACAACATGTACAGAATCCTGGACATGTGGTGACTGGTCGGAATGTGTTGATGGAACACAAACAAGAACATGTACAGATGCCAATGCATGCAACACCACAGTTAATAAGTCAGCTGAATCCCAGACATGCACGATATCCGGAGAGGAAGCAGTCTGCGGCAATGGTGTATGTGAGAGAGGAGAGAATTCAGACAACTGTCTTGCTGACTGTCCACTTATCCCAGACGCGTGTACACCCGGAGTGAAGAAGTGTTCAGGCAGTAGCCTGCAGGAGTGCGTTGCTGATGGAACAGCATGGTCAACACTTGAGATCTGTCCTTACGGATGCGAGAATAATGCATGCAAGGCAAAGTCAGGGGTGGCAGTAACTGATCTAACATTCATGATCATAACAGTTGTTGTAGCAGTGATAGTAGTGGTAGCGGTTTTGGGACTGTTTATTACACGAAGAAAGAAACCAGCTAGAAAAATAATCTGAATAGCTTATAAGTAGTAAAAACATATAATATTCATCCAGAAAAAAGGGTTGTATAATGAGGAAAGGGTTGCTTGGAGTTGCGAAAATAGGAGGAGCGTTTCTACTTTTCACAATGTTAGCTGTGTTAATTGCCTACATAAGCCCAGCATTCGCAGGAAACTTCGATAGCAGTTCAAACCCGGCAACAATTGAGTCTGGAACTAGTAATACTCTCTTGAACTTAACTATCAATAACAATGAAACTAATTACAATATAACAAACATCACAATCCAATTACCTACAAACTTCACTTTCATCTCAGATTCCAACGCAACCACAGCCGCTAATGCGGAGTTCAGCAACACAACAACAAACCTCACATGGGGCAACAGCTCTACATGGGTATTGGGTAATATTTCAGGAACTACAAACACAGAGAATTTCATATTAAATATCAGCGGACCAGAGGGCGCACATTCAGAAAACATCACTATTTTTACATTCCATGGTGATAACTCAACCAACTCGACAACAATTTCAATAACACTTACTGATACCACAACGCCAGCTGTAGTAGACTTTATAACACCAACACCATCTACCGGAGCCTTTGACACAGACACAACACCAATAGTCAATGTCACATTCACAGAGATCAATTTCAACAACTGCACCATGGTATTCTACAATGCAACAGGAGCACCAGCTGGACAGAATTTCACCAACACAACAGAGGTTAATGGTTCATGTTTATTCAATGAAATCGGAACACAGGCAGATGGACAGGTAAATGCAACTGTATTTGTCTATGACACTCTTGCCAATGTTAATCTAACAACAAACAGAAACTGGACAGTTGACTCAACAGGACCAGCTGCAATTGATTTCACAGCACCAGCTAATGGATCTTTCCAGTCAAGCGGTGCAGTTACAATATCAGTTGTGTTCACAGAAACAAACCCAGTCAGCTGCATATTCCAGACATCAAACTTAACAGATGTCAATGTCAACTACACAAACTCATCAGTTGGTACAGGTGACTGTACACAAGCCTTTAACTTTGCTGATGGTAATGTAAACGTGACAGTGTTTGTACAGGATGCAGCAGGAACCTCAAACAACACAGTAGACTTTTATAATTTCACAGTTGACTCCACAGGACCAGCTGCAATTGTTTTTGTATCTCCATCACCGGCAGAAAATGATTTTGACTCAGGCACAAGTTCAATTAATGTGACTTTCACTGAAACATACTTCGCTAGCTGCATCATGCAGATATTCAACGCAACAGGTGCACCAGCTGGACAAAACTTCACAAACACAACACAGAACAGCGGTTCCTGCATCTTCCAGGACTTCGGTACACAAGCAGACGGAGAGGTGAATGTGACTGTATTCGTCACTGACATAGCTGGTAATGTAAACAATACAGAAAACCGAAACTGGACAATCGACTTAACAGAGATAGATGCCATTGACTTCGTCTCACCAACACCAGCTGACGGAGCATTCATATTAGACACAACCCCATACATAAACCTCACATTTACAGAGACAAACTTCATCAGCTGCACCATGGTCTTTTACAACGCAACAGGAGCACCAGCCGGACAGAACTTCACCAACACAACAGTTAATGGTGGTTCCTGCATCTTCCAGGACTTCGGAATACAGGCGAATGGACAGGTGAATATGACAGTGTTTGTAGTGGATGTAGTGGGCAACTCAAACCAGACAGCAAACAGGAACTTCACAATTGATTCCACAGGACCAACATCACTCACACTCGTCTCACCAACACCTTCTGCATCCGCCTTTGATACTGACACAACACCATACATAAATCTCACATTTACTGAAACATACTTCAACAACTGCACCATGCAGATATACAACGCAACAGGTGCACCAGCAGGACAGAACTTCACCAACACAACAGAGAACAGCGGCTCA
>JBDRNB010000045.1:0-10846 GCA_043811635.1 Candidatus Aenigmatarchaeota archaeon | reverse complement strand
TACCAGTATTCTGATATTTTTCTATGCTGATTTCAAGTAGTTCGTTGTATGTGCGTCTGCATGTTTCAAGTGTGTTAATTAGTGTCTTCTCTGCTGTTTTGCTTGGATACATTCTGTATTTGAATGTTCTTATGCACTTCATATTATATTATTTAATATTAATTTTTAAATACTTTCAAGTGTAAATTAAAACATGGGAACAATTACTATATGTTTATCCGACAACGCTGAAAAGGAATTAAGAAGGATAGCTAAAGAAAATATGAGAAGCATGTCCAAACAGCTTGAATATTATATCATTCATGACAAACATCGAAATTCATCCACATAACAAGTTGGGTGGGTTTCTTTCGACTCTAAATCTTTATAAATCAATATAAGCAATAATTATCATTCTGTAGAAGGTAATATGGTATCAATAAACGATGTTGACTCAGAGAAGCTGATAATGAGTCTAGCTGCCAGTATGGAAAAGATGGAGGAGTTCAAGGCTCCTGTGTGGTCTAGCTTCGTCAAGACAGGCGTACACAAGGAAAGACCTCCAACACAGAAGAACTGGTGGTGGATAAGGACAGCCTCAGTGCTAAGAAGGGTCAGTCTTAACCAGAATGTGGGTGTATCCAGGCTGAGAAAGCATTATGGCGGAAGGAAGAACCTCGGCCACAAGCCTGAACACAAGAGGCCCGCTTCTGGAGCAATCATAAGAAAGATTCTACAGCAGCTTGAGGCAGCTGGTTTTGTTGAAAATGAGAAGAAAAAAGGCAGAAAGATAACCAAAAAAGGCCAATCCTTCCTAAATCAGGCAGCAAAGGCTGTAAAATAGTCTATTTATATAAGAATTACAAAATGAGGGTTATGTTGAATGATAATTCAACATATATGACTAATAGATTGTAAAGGAGTCATACTATGGGTAAACTAATAGGTCTAGGAACCATTGCATTTGACAACATCAAGACACCTGCAGGTAGCGTGGAGAATGTAATAGGAGGAACTGGATTCTACTTTTCTGTAGCAGCATCCCTATTCAACCCAGTGGGTGTGATATCTGCAGTGGGCAAGGATTTCCATCAGGAGCATCTGGATTTCCTCAAATCAAGAAACGTGGATGTGGCAGGTGTGGAGATAAAGGATGCAAAGACATTCAGATGGGCAGGCTCTTATGAGGGGGAGATGAATGAGGCTAAGACGCTATCAACAGAGCTTAATCTACTCGAGAACTTCAGGCCTCAGGTCCCGGATTCGCATAAGGACGCTGATTATCTTTTCCTAGGAAACATAGATCCTGAGATACAATTGAATGTGATAAGGCAGATGGAAAAGCCTAAGTTCATAGGCCTGGATACGATGGACTTCTGGATAGAGAACAAGAGGGAACATCTACTGGAAACAATAAGGCATGTTAATGCCGTGTTCATGAATGACGGTGAGGCCAGATTACTTTTCAGGACAAACCTGCTTGAGGCTGCTAAACAAGCCTTGGATCTAGGACCGCAGTACGTGGTTATCAAGAAGGGAAGCCACGGGGCCATATTATTCTCAAAGGATGCTAGATTCTCCATTCCAGCATATCTGTCAGAGGCTGTTGACCCAACAGGAGCAGGAGACTCCTTTGCAGGCGGCTTCATGGGATGGATATCAAAGACTGATGATTTGTCAGAGTCTAATATGAGGAAGGCATTGGTTTATGCAACTATTATTGCATCATTCAATGTGGAAGGATTCAGTTTGGACAAACTTAAAAAGATTAATATGAAAGATATTCAAAATAGGTATAGTGAGTTTAAGCGCATGATGTATTTCGAGTAAATAAGGAATTTGTTATGGATAGTGGAGAAACATTTGAGGTAAAGGATATCAAACTTGCAGAGCAAGGAAAGAAAAATATAGAATGGGCAGCATCCCAGATGGGTGCTCTTTTGAAGGTAAAGGAACGATTTGAGAAGGAGAAGCCGCTCGCTGGCGTAAGGGTGGGGCTAGCTTTACACATAACAAAGGAAACAGCTATGCTTGTCAAAACCTTGATTGCAGGCGGTGCAGAAGTAGCTATCACAGGATGCAATCCATTGTCAACGCAGGATGATGTGGCAGCAGCCCTGGCTTTAGAAGGTGTGCACACTTATGGTTACAAAGGAGAGACAACAGAGGATTATTATAGGTACTTAAACAAAATAATAGAGTTCAGGCCTCATGTAACAATAGATGATGGATGTGATCTTGTCACAGAGATACACAACAAGCATCCGGACATGATCAAGGATGTGTGGGGAGGATGTGAGGAAACAACAACAGGCATCATACGGCTCAAGGCAATGGAGAAGGACAACGCATTGAAATATCCTGTAATTGCTGTGAATGATAACAAGACAAAGCATCTCACAGACAACTACTATGGAACAGGCCAATCAACAATGGACGGTATCATGAGAGCTTCCAATGTGCTGATAGCAGGCAGTAACCTTGTTGTATGTGGTTATGGCAGCTGCGGAAAGGGTGTTGCCCTAAGAGCACAAGGATTTGGAGCGAATGTTATTGTGACTGAGGTTGATCCATTCAGGGCTCTTCAGGCAGTATTTGACGGATACAGGGTTATGCCCATGAGCGAGGCTGTGAAGATGGGAAATATATTTATAACAGTAACAGGTAATAAGGGTGTAATAAGAACAGAACATATGAAGGAAATGCCTGACAACAGCCTGATTGCAAATGCAGGTCATTTTGATGTTGAGATAGACCTCAAGGGATTGAAAAAGGCCTCAACAAATCACAGAAATATTCGCCCTTTCCTGGATGAATACACACTTGACGGAAAGAGAATATATATAGGTGCTGATGGCAGGCTGATCAACCTTGCAGCAGCAGAAGGACATCCATCAACAATCATGTCCATGTCATTCTGCGGACAAGCCATGGCTGTGGAATATATAGTCAAGAACAAGGGTAAGCTCGAACCAAAGGTTATTAAGCTATCTGATGAAATTGATAATGAGATATCAAAGTTGCAGCTTGAGGCCATGAACATCAAGATGGATAAAATGACAGCAGAGCAAGAGAAATACATGAGCTCGTGGCAGGAGGGTACATGAACGAGGAGATTGCCCGGCAACAGATAGAACAGATGAAAAATGAGGCAATGTCAAAGATACTCACAAAGGATGCACTTGAAAGATTGGGTAGGATAAGAACAGCAAACACCCAACTTGCTGCACAGGTGGAGCTGTATCTGCTCCAGGTATATCAAACCGGAAAGATAATCGAGAAGATAACAGATGAGAAACTTAAGGATGTGCTCAAAACCTTAAGCGAACCAAAACGAGAATTCAATATGAGAAGGAAGTAATATGTCAAGAAACAAACCCTTAGGAAAGAAGTTGAAGCTCATTAGTAGAGCCAAAAGGAGACCTGCTCCAAGATGGGCAGACATAAAAAAGTTTGGTTTGAAAAGGGCACGAACAAGAAGGGTTAGGGTAAGAACAAAGCATTGGAGAAGAGGTAGATTGAAGGTGTAGTATGGCTAAGAAGGCAACAGAAAGGGTTTATACAATCCCGTTGAGAAGCGAATGGATGAAGGTTCCAAGAAACAGGAGAGCAAAAAGGGCAAAGAGTGCAATAGAGGGGTTTCTCATAAAACATTTTCATGCTTCAGATGTCAAGATCTCCCAGATGGTGAATGAATCGCTCTGGATAAGGGGAATAGAAAAGCCTCCAGCCAAAATAAGGGTCAAGGCAAGCATAGATGATAAAGGTGTGGTAATGGCAAGGTTGCCTGAGGAAGCTGTGTTGAAGGAGGCATTGGAGAAGAAGGATAAGAAGGCTAAAGAAAAGGATGTTGACATGAAGATTGAGGAAAAGACGTCAGCTGGCGAAAAGGTTCTGGAAGAGAAAGACAATACATCAGAAGTAAAGCCAGTTGAAGAAAAAGCAGAGGAAAAGACAAAGGCTGAAGAAAAACCTAAGGAAGAGAAGCCAGCAGAAAAAAAGGTAGAGGAAAAGTGATATGGCCAAGCAGAAATTCCCAGAAACTGAAGCAAGGCTTTTCAAACGGATATTCATATGCATGAAGTGTGGAGCCAAAAACAAGGGAGACATTCTGAAGGTTCGTGCGGGAAAGATCAAGTGCAGGAAATGCGGAATGAAGCAGTTGAGAAAAATCCACAAGGATCACAAGTCTTAATGGTGATAATATGAAAACTAAAAGAGGCAGGAAAGGTAATTTTAATAAGGGCAGACCTCCTCAGGGGGGAGCTGTAAAACGTACGGGAAGTGCATACAAAAGAGGATGGCATCACACAAAGACACGGGGAAAAGAAAACGTGACATCATGTGATTTTTGTGGAAGAAAGGTACCAAAATACAAGACATTTGCTGTTTATAGGGGCTTCAGGATAACAGATCCACTTGTGAGACAAGAGCTTGGTGGAAAAGGACTTAATCTTGGCGGCACAAAATCCCTTGCATGCCCAGCTTGCGCAAGGCACAGAAAGATTGTGAAGAAGCGGAATATCTAGTTTTAATACAAACCAAATCAATATCTATACATATGGGTATTTTTAATATTTACAAGAAACTTTCAGTCTCGGCGTTTGGTGGTATTGCAGAAAAGTCGTATGAAAGTTTCAAACAACTCAAACCATATCTTTCAGGCTCAGGAATGAACGTGATGCTTAACACATATACAAGCATCATACTATTTACAACACTGCTTGCATATATCATATCTCTGATTCTGATGATTGTGGTCTCTGTTTTGCTTCAACTAGAAATGATAACAATGCTGTATTACGTGATGTTCATACCAATACTCTCGGCGTCTCTTTTATTTGTGTTTCTATACATCTACCCCATACAGAGAACCAATGCTATCAGATCTGCCATAGAAGGCGATCTGCCATTCGCCCTTGCCCACATGAATGCAATTGCATCCTCTGGCGTGCCGCCTGAATACCTGTTCTCCCTTTTGACTGATTTCAAGGAGTACAAACAGGTGGCCAAGTCTGCAGAGATTGTTGTGAGAAACATAAGCACATTCGGCATGAGCTCTACGGTAGCTATCAAGAATGTTGCAGACCGGACGCCATCAGCCATGTTCAAACAGGTTCTTGACGGAATTGTTTCCACAATTGAGGCAGGAGGTAATCTTGTTTTATACCTAAAGGGGATGTCAGAAAAGGCATTGTTCGATTATCGAATAAAAAGGGAAAACTACCTCAAGATGCTGTCGACATACGCAGATATATACACTGCCCTGCTTGTTGCTGCCCCGCTCATGATGATGGCTGTTCTCGGCATCATGAACCTGATAGGCGGACAGATACTTGGCCTGAGTTCTCCAGAACTTATCTGGCTGATCACATGGGTCGCCTTACCTATCATGAACTCTGTATTCATCCTTTTCATCCACGTGACATACCCTGGAGCTTAGAACAACATTCTCAGCCTTGCGAATCTTGGCTGTTTGTATTTGATGCCAGCCAGATTTGCTGCCAGCCTCTTGAACTCAAGTGAGGAGCTAGAGAATGGCTTATACTGCACAATTGGTGTTTTTTCATGTATGCTTTTTCTCAGGTGATGATCCTCAGGTATGTTAGCTATCACATGTGCTTCGCATAGATCCTCTATCTCGTCATCCTTCAGTTCAAACCTGCTCCTGCGTCTGTTTACAACTATCCCAAGAACCTCTTTTTTCATATCCTTTGCAAACTTTACAATCTTCATTGCATCAGTAACAGCTGGTATCTCAGGGTTTGTCACCACAATAACCTCTGAACATGAGTTCAGAGCAGAAAAAACATCATCACCCAATCCAGGTGGTGCATCTATCAACACTATACCATTCAGGTCCTTCAATACATTCTTCAGCCTGTAAGGCTTGTATGTGAATCGCCTTTCATTTGATATTGAAGATGGGATGAACTTCAGGCCAGATCTGTGGAAGCTGATTGAATCATCCACATCTACCTCTCCCCTCAGGACCTCCTGCAACCCAATCACAGGCTCATATGAACCAAGTTGTATTCCAAGGTTTGAAACAGAAAGATCAGCGTCCACAACAGTTACCTCACCAACAAGCTCTGTCAGGGCGAGACCAAGATTGCATGTAACTACGGTTTTGCCTACGCCACCTTTTCCAGAAACAACACATATTATCCTTTTCATATCTTATATTTATCTGGGCCTGTATTAATTATTTCTCATCCAAGATCTTTCTCTTGATCTTGCGCAGCTCCATGCTTCTTCGGAAAACACGCGTTGCCCTCTTCAGGCTTGCCCACTTGTAGCTGAGTATGGCTATCAGTATGATGAGTATGATCACAACAACAGCGACAAGTGTTATATAATCCTCAGGCACGCCCCTCAATTTTATCTGTTCTATGACTGCTATCTTATTGACAGCATCCTCCAAAAGCTGTCTTGCAACACCAAGCTTGGACGATGCATAGTCATATTCCTGCGTCTCTATCCCGTTCTCAGCTTCGTTCAGGGACTTCCTGGCCTGCGCCAGCAGGCCAAACACATCAGACACATCAAAGCCCTGCAGCCCTGTCTCTGTTGTTTCAGACCACACAATATCAAAAACGTCCCACAGGTTTTCAAGTTCCTGAACCAGCTTATCACTGTCATCCAGTTCCTCAGGATCTGTGATTATTATCCTCATCCTCTTGGACGCAGATGTCTGGTCTGTGATAGCTAACACATTTACCATGAAGTTCTTGTTGGACAGGCCACGGGGAACCAGGAATGTGATGAGAAATATGGAATCCTCTCCTGATTCAACTGACTCAATCAGGTCAGGCTCTATCTCATACCACTCACTCTGCATCGCATTTAGCAGGAACGAGAGGTTGGACACAGGTAATTCTAGATTTCTAACCTTGACTGCAATTGTCTTTTTCATGCCTGATGTTAGGTTCAGGACAGATGGAAGATCCACAATTTCAATCTCATATGGTTCTTCTGGCTCTGAAGGTGGCAACTGGCTTGTGCCTCCTCCTGAGACACCTCCTCCTGTACTTGTTACACCTTGCTCCAGTATGATGAATTGATCTGTTGCCTTTGCCCTCTCAGGTATGTCCTCACTTGGCTTGTATTCAACTATCACCTTCAGGTCATATTCTCCTGGCGTGTTCTGCACATTTGTGAATGTCTTCACATAATTCAGCTCAGTTGTAACAGCCTTTGTCTCTGTCTCATCTGCAATCGACATGGAGCAAGGCGTGATATCTGTCTGTAGAAGCAGGCAGTAGCCTATTGTCACATCAACAGGTGAAGCAGGTGATATCTTGGTTATGCTTATGTTCGCAACAAGGTTGTTTCCCTGGTATATGAGCGGGGTTACAACAACCACAGTCACGTCATCTATCGGGTTCGTGTCATTCACAACATATGTGATGTTTGTGTAGTTGTACTTGCTGTCGTCCTGTGAATATGCATACACAGTCACATTATGCGTGCCTTCATTTCCGAACGGAACAAATATCTTTATCCGTGTCTCATTCGATTTCAATGCGTCTAGTGTTATATTTGTATTGTTATAGTCTGTGGTATTTTCTATGAACACAACCCAATCGGCTGCGGCTCCTGTCTTGTTCATGTGGACAGTTATAGGGAAATTGCCTGTCTGTGTAATTGTTATATTCTGATAGATGTATGACTCAGCAGGTATGTATACAGTTTGTGATTCAGGTGTCAGGTATAGAAAGCCTGTATAATTATTCACATTTGTGACTGTTATGGTACTAGCCTCCTGACCACTAACCGATGTTGCCAAGAATACCAAAACTATAAAAAAAAGGAGATGCTTCATAGAATCCACTAATTCCACGGGTTTTTCTGTGGTTTGACTCCGGATATTCCACCACCAAATGGTCTGTCTCCTGATTTACGTCTTCTGTAATATAACAGTAACAGTACTACGATGACTATTAGACCTGCAAGCATGGACGTTGGCTGTGTCACAAAACCAGTCACAGGGTCCAGCTCCACCTTTTCACAGTTCACCAATAGACGCATTCTTGCAGAAATGGAAGATCCTGTAGATGACCCTGTTCCTCCTACAAAATTAAGATTATATGCAGACTGCACCTCCCCGTTATACACAACAGGCTCTTCATCACAAAGCCGCGTGCATAAGAGTGGTCCAAGCAGGCATTCCTCTTTATACAGCTTGGGTACAGTAAAACAGATGTCTGTCGGAATTGCTTCCTTAGAGGATGTGCCAGCTGGTATGATCTTTGGCTCCTCAGCAACTGCTAGTTCATCTAGGTCGCCCAGGGCTTCTAGGTATCCTTTCACATCTTGGTCAAATGGATTGTATAAATAATAAGTGATGCATGTCTGTGAATTCTCTCTGACAGCCTCGCCCTCTGTCACCCACTTCAACCCTATCCCAACATCAGCTAATACCGGTGTTGGGAGTATTAATAATATAGCTAAAAGTGATAGAAGGGCATATTTCATCATGTATCAGTATTAGACTTAATATATATAAGCATTATGCGTATGGGATGATGTGATATGCGTATGCAGCGGCGTGATATTTATGAACCACAGGCGACAGCATTCTCTACGCCCTTGAAATAGACTGTGTTATTATATGTTCCTGCTGCTTGTGCAGCTGGGACGTCAAGCCAGAATTTGAAGAAGGTCCTAGCCCCGCCAGCCATGTTTGTCACATTTGTTTTCACGTATGTGGTCAGCATGTAGAATTCTGTGGTATTGTCCTCAGTTGAATTTGATGTTGAATTGTCAGTCCACGAGTAGTTGCCATTTCTTATTACCACATCATCAGACGTGTTCAGCTCCCAGTCGTCCCTTATGCATATATCTACATTTATATTGGAGTCTGTGGATATGGCGATGAAATAGGATGAATTCGCAGGCCCACCGTCTCCTGCTTCCCCCTCTCCTCCGTCATTGTTCCCAGTGGCATTGTTGTTGCCTGAAGCTGGGTTTACAGAACCGAACTGTATGCCTGTTGAAAGGTTCGTGGACAACGCAATGGCCACATTCTTGCTCACAGTAGCGTTTGATGGGGTTGTCTGCTCGCTTGTCTCTGCTGCGTAGCTGAGATTAACAATTAGGGATATCATTACGATTGCTACTACAAAATAGATTGTTAAGGAAATCTTGTCTGACATTCAACAACCCTTATTTTTCCTGTTATATATTTCTTTTCTAGTTAATAAATGCTTTATGGTATTTCCCCGTTTTTCACGCCCTTTATGCTTATACTGTTGTTGTAAAATCCTGCACCCTGTCCTCCTGGAACACTCAAATAGAACTTAAGGAATACATTCTCTCCATTTCCTAGGTTCTGGCCTATTATACTATCATAGCTTGTGGTAATCTGCGTGCATCCAGTTCCGGGCACACTATCATCTGATGTGCTGTTGCAGAAGGTCTCATTACCCAAGCCTAAAACAAATCCGCCGCTTGTCTGGAGGTCATCGTTCGCGCTTATGTATATATCTGCTGTGCAGCCGCTAGCAACGATGGATAAATTATACAAAGTTGTTCCTGCTCCATTATTTCCGTCTGATGCAAGGTTTGTCTGTGGAAGGCTTGCGATTGTCCAGTTCACGCCATTAGATAGCAGGTCAGACATTCCGACTGAAAGGGAGCATATGCCTGAGGCGTAGGTAAAGTTGTACGTGGCTGTTATGTTCCCGCCTGTCACGTTCTGCAGAACCACGTCATTCTCATCTGTGGCAGAGACCCACACCCTGTATGTCCCATCTCCATTAGATAGGTTGGAAACATTATACATCTCAGGGTTCCAAAGCGTGTCTAGTTTTAATATGTCACTCGGATTCATAGTCCTGGGAGTTGTATCATCCACAACAATATCCTCATCTGTCCATGCACTACCAGTCCAGTACTGAGTCTTCATGAGCAGGTATATATACGTGGTCAGGCTCCCATTATTCATGATTTTGCTCTGGTTGGCCTCCTCTGCAGTGATGTTGCTGAATCCTGTCACATTGAACATAAGCATGCCAGTATCTGTGTCCCAATCAGTTATCACGCAATCCGTGCATACTGCACCATCCTTCATGAGCCGCGGGTATCCCAAGGTTGTCAGGTTATACATAGTCACATTAGCTGTCCTATTCAGGCGTATGTATTTTGTTGTGTTTACAAATATGCTCGCATAACCAAACTCCACAGCAGCATCCAGGTCAAATGTGCTGTTCATAGTTACATTCTCTGTCCATTCTATCTGCCCGTACTGCGCATCATCAAGTATCAGCAGCGTCA
This sequence comes from Candidatus Aenigmatarchaeota archaeon, assembly GCA_043811635.1. Taxonomy (GTDB): domain Archaea; phylum Aenigmatarchaeota; class Aenigmatarchaeia; order QMZP01; family QMZP01; genus JBDRNB01. Next base: position 589 of record JBDRNB010000045.1, on the reverse strand, counting down.
CATTCTGATCACTTGAATTTATACTACTCAAATCTGTTGTGTTCCCCTTTCCAGAAAATTCCGTGTACGTGACTGTTGTGATGTTATGCATACTTGAGTTCACATTCGTCCCATATACAGTTGCATCATAAGGTGTGACAGAACATGACCAATTCTCTCCAGCAGATGTGTTCCCGCTTGTCAGGTAAACAGATATTTCTGTTCCATTTGTCACAGAAAAACCAGTTTCGGCCTCTGCAGACGCATTCGTGTCATTGAACCATATGTAATCCACAGTCAAGGTATCACCAGAGTCCAGATCTGAGATGATGAAGCTGCAGTTCAGGTCCTCGCTTGGATGCGGAATTGTTGGTGTCACAGTTGGTCCTGTGAATACTGTTGGGGCATTGTTGCCTATCTCTTCTGTTCCAAAGAACACCGTGCTTCCCTGGTTTGCAATCACTTGATATGTCTGATTGATCCAGTCTGCACTTCTGTCTGTATTTGAAACACGGACCTCATCAATTGTGCCAAAAAAATCTTGGGTGGACACTGCATCTCTGCTGCCCACTCTTATATCATCAGTAGATGAGTATGATCCTGTGTTTCC
>JBDRNB010000044.1:0-10031 GCA_043811635.1 Candidatus Aenigmatarchaeota archaeon | reverse complement strand
TTTCATTCAGATAGCTGAAGCTCTACCATTTCTGAAATCCACGAGGACTTGTGTGAGCAAATACAGGGCACTTATATAGGAAATCTGTGTCTTGGGTAGACTTGAGAATGAAATCGTAGAAACAAAAAGAACTAAAAAACTATGAGAGAGGAACGCTTATAGGAAAGTAGGAAGAAACGTTTCATAACCGTTCTCAGGAAGAGAACACAACCAAGAACAAACTTCAATCTTTCATTGGAAGGAATGTAATCATGAAGAAACTCATGGTATTGTTAGTCGTTGCGGTAGCTTTTTTGGCTATGCCAGTGCAGAAGGCTACTGCGACGGAAAGTGCGGCCGACATTGTTGATCAGTTGAAAGCGCTCAATAGTGTTGGAGACTACAAAGGAACGATAGAGTACTGGAGACAGTACATTGGTACCGAGGTGACTGTCCGGTGCAGGCAAACCATTGGTGCTGTGTATTCCCAACTCGGGGGTGCATACTATAGTCTCAGTTTTGACAGTTCTGTAAGCCTCGAAGTGCGCCAGGCACGTGCCGACACCTGCATCGCGGCACTGTATGCGGCAAGTGCGTATGGAGCTAGAGAGAGGTACGAGCAGTATATCACCTCTCTTGGTTCGCATGGACTTCTCATACGAGCCCTTGATGCATACGCAGCAATTGCACGTATATTTGAACCGGACGAGTGGGTATTTGAACTGGTAATGGACGATGAATTAGACCCGTGCAGCGCTCCGCCGCCCAATCTAACGGTGCCTATCGTACCCATGGACCCGACGGTGCGTCAGGCAGATCTAAACCAAGCTATCACGCCACTAATTGCCGCTCTGAATGACTTACGTAAGGATTTCGACGAGCATAAAGGACTGCTGAACGAGCAAGATCAGAGGCTGTCTGACATTGAAGAACGGCAAAGTCGGCAGGATGAGCTTGATGACCATCAGGAAGCGGCGCTTCTTGATCTTAGCCGGTCATTGGACGAGCTCAACCAAACAGTCGAGGAGTTGAGCAGTCGCACCGATGAACAGAAAGAGCGGGCGGATGAACGGCACGCCGAGACATCTGAGGAGATCGACAGCTTGACAGCACAGACTCAGAGGTTTGTTGAATTCACCAATTCCGGTTTTGCAGAGCTCGCAGATGCTTCGCAGGCCACTGCAGAGAAGCTTGCCGCCGAGTTACACCAAGGACTGGCCAACATCAACCAATCATTGCGCCAGCTTCAGGATCGGACCGAAAGAGGTGACGAGCCATCGGAAGACGATTCCCTATCTAGGAAATTAGAAGCAATGACCCAAGTTATCGCCAAGCTGAACGACAAAATCGATCAGATTGGCAAATCTGGTCCGAGTAATTCTGGTATTACAGTCGACGGCGTTGTCGGTTCGGGAAGCGGTAGTCCTGGCACTGGCGTTGCTGCGGAAGGCTCTGGCATGCCTGCTGAACTAGGTGAGCCGGTTTCGGGAAGCGGTACTAGATCAGAAGGTCCTGGGATAGGAGCAGAAATTCCAGCTGTTCTGAGTATTGAAAATGTGCCAGAAGTGAAACAGGAAGTACTTGTACCTCAACCGACGGTTCCGGAGTCGTCTGCTCCACCCGAACGTACGATCAGTCCTTCGGTTGATAAGGGATACCGGGTTTGGCTACATTTTGGGGCGACAAATGTCGAGTACGGGACTGACGACACTGAATGGGATATAGCTAGTGACTTTGCTTGGACAATTGGCGTGAAAACATCTTCCTTTGGTGCATACTTCGGCTTTCTTCCGACTCATGTCACCCCGATAATTAAGTATGGATTTACTAAAACGTCAATACCCAGCGAAAATACTCCTTTTCTAATCGGGGTCAACTATAATCTATTATCTCTCAACAACGGAATGAGGGAAGGAAGGTGGCAACCTCTGCATGCCGCACTTTTCTTAGAGTACTGTAGGATAGGACCTCTTTCACTAGAGAAGTTACGAGAGGTGATCGCGAAGTCTTCTTCTGACATTACGATATTTGAAAACAGGATATTTTGGGGACTCCAAGGTGGCTTTCTTTTTGTAAAAATGAGCTTCGGCGGTGCCACCACGCAATACATGGACGCCGGCCCATCGAAGAACTGGACTAGATATAGTATAACTACTTGGCATACGCAATTTGCCATAGATTTATGCTTCGGCATCATCTAGGTCTCCGACAGAACAACCCGGGTCAGGTATAAGCCTGTCCTGGGTTTCTTTTTGCATTGTCAAATTAACGGGATATAAATGAAATTTAGGGACGTTTTGAAACCTAACCTAACACACCGAAGACATTGACCAATCCAAGCTCGTTCATGAAGAATGTGGTGAAGATGAACAGCATGTAGATCATTATGAGCACAAGGCCCTCGAAGCGTGTGATCTTCTTCTTCGAAGAGAATACATACCATATGAACATGATTGCCACAAGCATGTAAGGCATCAGGCTTGTCAGGGATATCACATTTATAGTTGTGGGGCTTATCAGGGACATGACACCAAGCACTAGTGTGATGTTTGTGATTGCAGAACCGAAGAGGTCACCCATGGCAAAGGAGTATTCCTTTCTCTTGACTGCGCGGAGCTCCACTGAAAGCTCAGGCAGGGATGTGCCGAAAGCAACCAAAGTCAGGCCTATAAACGAGGTGGCCACAAGGAAGTAATCTGCCATTGCAAGCGCAGAGTCCACAACCAAACGTGAAGATATTATCAGTATAGCTATGCTTGTCAGGAACTTGCCCAATAGCTGGGGCAGCTTGGTTTTTTCCTCATCCTGATAAACCTCCTTGCTTACCCTTCCTTTCTTGTACAACCTGTGCATGAGGAAGCCGAATAATGCTAGAAGAATCAAGCCATGTATCTGCGTAAGGCTTCCTGTCTGGAATATGAATATGGTTATCAGGGATGTGATGAACAGAAGCTCTATAAGATGGAGCGTCTCTTTCTTCTTCATGTGGATTGTGCCTGCGAAGATTGCAACCATTCCTATAACTAAGGTTATGTCAGACATATTCGATCCAAGGATTGTGCCTACAGCCAGGTTGGGTTCATTCTGCCATACAGCAAAAATGCTTACAAACAGCTCTGGAAGCGATGTGATTACAGAAACAAGTATGAAACCTATTACAAATGAAGAAATTCCAAGCACACGAGAAATTGTCAGGCTGTATTTGATTACCCACGCGCTTGACTTGTACATCAGGAATAATCCCAATGCAAGTGTAATCAGGAATAGCATGTTATATTATTTGTTTATTCCCGTATTAAAAGCAGGAGACCAGTTAACTGGCCCCTGAGTCATAATAGAACTTCTCATGAACAACCTTTCCGTTCTTCCATTTCTGGACTGCAACTTCTGTCATCTTCTTGCGAGTGCCGTCCTTAAATGTTATGTCCATGAACCATTCTATGAACGCTGTGTCGCCTACAACTGCAACATTTTTTGCTTCAGCTCCATGTACTTGCTTAACACTTTCCACGAACATCTGCTCGAACTTCCTGCTCTCAACCTTTCCTTTGCGTGCAGGTTGTTCATTCTCCTGCATCACTACATTGTCTGCATAGTATTCCTCAAAGGCTTCCATCATCTTTCCGTTCAAGACCATAGAAACAAGGTTGTCAACATTCTTTCTTACTTCCATAAAATCACCTCTTAAGTTAGTTCTAGTCAATTAACTGGAGGGGATATAAAACTAGTGTTTAAGGTTTAAAATTGGGTTTAACCCTCATATCAAGCACTTTAGACTTGAAACCCATGACTATGATCAGGCTGCATGAGACAAGGATTATCTCCACCCATTCCATGAAGCCTAATACAACAGTTCCAAATGCAACCTGAAGGAATGGCACATATATGACCACAAGCTGCAGTATGAGTGAGCTTATGATTGCAAGGGAAAGCTTTCTATTTGAGAAGAATCCCACGCTGTCACGCCCCATGTGCATGGACTGAACCCTGAACATCTGGAACATGACAAGTGTTGTGAATGCTACGGTTCTCGCCTTCTCTATACCCAGAGGAAGCTTGATTGTGAACAGGAACAGGGTTCCAATCATTATTATGATACCAACTATGATCATGTCTATCACAGGCCCTCTTGCCATGATCCTCTCCTTCGGATCTCGCGGTGGCCTGCTCATGATGTTCTTTGCAGGCGGGTCCACACCCAGAGCTGTGGCTGGCACTCCATCTGTCACAAGGTTGATCCACAGAAGTTGTATGGCTGTCACAGGTATGATGAAGCCTCCTGTTACAGGATCTGAGAAACCTATGATGACTGCTCCGAGCACAACAAGCACCTCACCCATGTTGCAGGAAAGCAGATAATGTATGAACTTCTTTGTATTGTCAAATATTCTTCTTCCCTCCTTTATTGCAGTCACGATTGTGGTGAAGTTATCATCCTTCAGGACCATGTCAGATGCCTCCTTTGCAACATCTGTTCCCTTGATTCCCATAGAGACACCCACGTCTGCCTTCTTGAGTGCAGGTGCGTCATTCACTCCGTCACCTGTCATTGCGACAACCTCTCCATGCTTCTGAAGTGCCTCAACTATCTTGAGCTTGTGAACAGGATTTACGCGCGCGTAGACAGTCACATCCTTGACTATCTTGAATAGCTCCTTGTCAGAGATGCCTTCCATCTCATCTCCTGTCAGAACGCGGCCTTCTTGGTTGTCAAGTATCCCAATCTCCTTTGCAATTGCAACAGCTGTGTTTCTGTTATCTCCTGTGATCATCACAGACATGATCCCTGCCTTTTTGCAGATCTTTATATCATCTTTCACAGATGCTCTTGGAGGATCTATCATTCCCATAAGACCAAGGAATACAAGGTTCTTTTCATCATCTGTTTTCTTGCTAACATCCTTGTACGCAAAGGCTAGAACTCGAAGCGCCTTGTCTGCAAGCCTGTGATTTGCAGAAAGTATTTCATCCTTCTCCTTGGAGGTGAGATTTGTGATCTTTCCGTCATTGTATATCTTCGTGCAGTTATTAAGGATTATTTCAGGAGCCCCCTTGGAGTACATGCGTGTCTTTTCTCCATTGTTTATTACAGACATCATCTTTCTCTCAGAACTGAACGGGATTTCATATATTCGTGGATGTGCCTTGATTGTCTTATCTATGTCAAGTGACTTGCCTGCAGCAGATATGACAGCGCCCTCTGTTGGATCGCCTACTACTACCCAAGAATTCTCCTTTCTTAGCTCTGCGTTGTTGCATAACAAGCCCGTCTTCAGAAGCAGGCTGAGATGTTTGTCCTTGGCTGGATCAACCCTTTTCCCGCTGTCCAGGAACTCACCAACAGGCTCGTATCCCTTGCCTGTCACATCTATCAGCTTGTTGTAATATATGCTCCTGACAGCCATCTCATTTCGTGTGAGTGTTCCTGTCTTGTCTGAGCATATCACAGTTACAGATCCTAGGCTCTCGACAGACGGCAGTCTCCGCACGATTGCGTTCTTCTTTGCCATCTTCTTGACTCCGAATGTCAGGGTTATGGTGACAACAGCTGGCAGTCCTTCAGGTATTGCTGCTACAGCTAAGGCTATTCCTGTAAGTAGCATGTCTATGAGTTCTCCGCCACGCAGAACTCCAAATATTACTACAAGCACACAGACTGCAAGAATCATGACTGTCAGGTTTTTACCAAATCTCTTCAGGCTTTTCTGGAGTGGTGTTGGCTCCTCTTCTGCTTCCTGTATCATGCCTGCGATCTTGCCCATCTCAGTTGACATTCCAGTGGAAACAACAACCCCTTCACCTCTTCCGTAGGTGAGTATCGTCCCCATGTAGCACATGTTCTCCCTTTCAGCAAGAGGCGCATTCTTTATCTCTTCAGATTTTTTTGTCACAGGAGATGACTCTCCCGTCAAGGAGGCCTCATCAATCTTCATGTTAGATACCTGAAACAGCCTTATATCAGCAGGTATCTTGGATCCCTCTTCAAGAACAACCACATCGCCTGGAACAAGAAACTTGGTTTCTATTTCCTGTTTCTTTCCGTCGCGTATGACTATGGTCTTCTGGGCAGCAAGTCTCTTCAAGGCCTCTAAGGCCTTCTCTGCATTATACTCCTCCCTGAATCCTATGATTGCATTTATTATGACTATCAGAAGTATGACAATCCCGTCCAGGCTTATCTCTGCATGATAATAGAAGTCGATGAAGAATGAGAACAGGGCAGCTATTATAAGTATGGCAACAAGTGTGTTTTTGAACTGGCTTATGAATATCTCAAGCTTGCTTATCTTCTTCTTTTGTACGAACTCATTGAGGCCATACTTCTCCATCCTTTTCTCTGCATCCCTTTGTGAGAGTCCTTTCTCAGCTGTCTCAAGCTTTTCCATTACATCAGAAGCAGCCATTGTGTGCCAGTTTTTTTCCTGAGCCTCCATATGGATATATTTGTTTCAGGCTATAAAAACTGTGCTGTTTATAAGGGATTATGCTCATGGTTAAAGGTTAGTTATTTAAAGAAAGATTAGGTATATAACTTAAGTGAATTGTATGAACATCACAATACTAAGGAACCTTGCACTGTTATTTGTCATAATCGGGATACTTTTTTCTGGATACCTGACAGTGACCAGTCTAAGCGGGACATGCCTGATAGAAGGTGGTTGTGCAGAATTCCTTGGAACGCCTGCATGCACGTACGGGCTTGTGATGTACATAATCTTGCTGATACTATTTGCATATATAATCAAGAAAAAGTCAGGAGAGAACACAGGACTTAAGCTGATCCTGCTTGTTTCCTTCATAGGTATCCTGTTCGCAGGCAGCCTCACATTTCAGGAATACCTGGGACAGAAGCCATTATCAGTCTGCGCAATGGGACTCGGAATGTACATCCTGATATTCATCTTGTCGATTGCATACAAGATGAAGAAGTAGTTCATACAGACATCGGTATTTCTGGTTTTTGTTTCTCAAGCACAGCAAGGGATATTTTTTTATGCAATTCTATCATGGCTTTTGTAAATGGATTGTCTTCATTCAGCATGAAAAGTCTGGCCTTTCCTATTCTTCTTGTTTGTTTCACAATTCCACGCTTTTCAAATTCTGGAAATATCTCATTAAATTTTGTCCAACTGACATGGGAGTTCTCAGCTATATCTGTCATACTGTAATCAAAAAGCCCTCTTTCAACTAACAAGAAATCCCAGATTCTCATCATTGGCGTGTTGCCCACAATTTTCAGGAAAACAGTTTCTTCCATACATATATCTAGTTTTTTGATGTTTATAAATCTTTCCATTAAGTACATACAAACTTGGCAAAAAGTATGATATATTCCATTGGCATATTGGCACGGTCCTATGCTCTGCAATTTATTCTGTCAGAAATAAGATAAAACATGAGAGACCTGTTGGCACATAAGATAAGAATTGTAAGGAAACTTAACCAATGGGAAGCTTATGGAGGAACCTACAAAAATATACAAAGACTGCAACAGGGACTCCCTTCTTATATGAGGGATATGACAGCTATTAACAAGGCCATAAAGGAATTACAAAAAGAGGATGTTGTCATATTACACAAAAAGAATACTTGCATAAGTCTAAATCCTCATGAAAAAGAAAAGATAAGAAAATATCTTTCTATATAAATAATCACATCATCATTTAAGATATGATAAAGAAAAACACAAAGATTGTTTTTGAAGACGGAGAAAAACAAGAGACAGAAGAATTAATGGGTGGTATACCTTTGTCAAAGGGAGAGGTTGTGCACGTACATACAGAAACATCTGATGATTTAATTTATGAAGTTGTAGACAAGAAGATTGAATGTACTCTGAAAAGTGAAGATCAGATAGTTAATATCACCTATGTCTTGAGAAGAAAATAATCACCAAGAATACTTGTTCGAGTAGCTTGTTGCCTTCATCATGACACGCATCTTCTTTGGTTTTGCGATTGCTGCGAGTGTGAGTTTGAGCTTTGTTGCCCTGTCCAGATTTGCGAGATCCTTTCCATTGATCATCCTGCCTGCTGCTTCCAGTCTGCTGTTGTCAAGCTCTTTCAGGTACTTCAATGCTAGATTGTATTCAGGGGCCATTATTGGGTGTGAGAAGATACGCTTCTGGTATTCAAGGATCTTCTCTTCTTTCAGGCAATCCACTATTATGTCAGCAGCATGTATTATAGCTGCCATCCCGCCCTTTGTAAGTGGATTCGTTATACCAGCTGCATCGCCAGTTAGTATGATGTTTCCCTCCTGAACTTTTGTGCCAAAGAATGATATTGTATGACCTAATCTGTCTATAAACTCTCCGTCATCTAGGTGCATATCTTTTATGAAGTGGTCCAACTGTTTCATACTTCCAAGCAATCCTACATTAAGAAGATCTCCCTTTCCAAATATCCAAGAATACTCATCTGAATAATTCTTATTCATATGGAACTCCATTCCATCAAGCTTGTAATTATGCTTTATCCTGCACTGCACGCCAGGCATGAATCGCATCTTGTTTCCCACGAGCTGTGCAATCTTGGATAGAGGACCTGATGAATCTATCAGAAGATCATATTTCAGATCCTTGATGTTCTTTACCTCTGTTCCTAGCTGGAGATGACCACCTCTTTTCTCAAATTCTTTTGCCATTGCATGAAACCAGGAATTCCTGTCCATTGTGTAACATTTCTTCTTGACATATGCTCTGTATTCACCAGGGAAGATGAATGTTACATGATCAAATGCCTGAGGTGCGTATTCAGACCAATCTCTGAAAGGAACCTGCTCAAGTATCTGTGCAGATAGGCCTTCGCCGCATAAGGTGGTATGAATCTTTTTCTGTTTTTCCAGAATAGTTGATTCAAAGCCAGCTTCCAGAAGCTTCAGGCCTGTGATCAGGCCTCCAGGGCCTGCTCCTATGATCTTGATGTCTCGTATGCTCATCAGTATTACTTTCTAAAACAGGTATAAATTAGTATATAGAAGAATAGTTTACCATAAGGAAAGATAAGTTTAAATGTATCAAGTAGATATATAAATTATGAGTACTCTTCGTAAAATTGAAATAGACAATGACGACATTCTTATCACACTCGAATTGACAAAACATGAGTATAGTACAATCACGCCCAATGTCAAAGAATTCGTAACACTCCCTGCGGATACGCCTGAAAGATTGCTCACAACAGGAAGACTGGGAAACGGAAACAGGATAATGGTTCCTAATAAGTTTTTAAAATCAAATAATATTCAGGCTCTAAGAAAGAATGTTCCGAGCAAGATATTTGACCTCGGCGATAGGAAATTCCTGATAATAGAGCTTGAGAGCAGCAGACCGGAGCCTCCGGTGTTTAAGGATTGACTATGAAAGTGAAAAGTGGTTATAAAAAATTGGATAACATGTTGGATGGAGGTCTGCCTGCAAACACAAACATACTTGTATCAGGAGGGCCTGGGACAGGCAAAACCCTGTTTTCTCTCAAATTCCTGATGGAAGGCCTACGTGCAAAGGAGAGATGCTGCTACATATCTCTCAGTGAGAGCAAGGAAGAACTATTGAGGGCGTCTAAAAGCGTTGATTCTCTCAAGGGACTTGAGACGTATGTGGGAAAGAACTGTGCAATAGAGCACATAACACTTGGCGAGAACATAACAATGAAGAAATTCAATGAGATAATTGCCACTTATCCGAAGATAGACAGGCTTGTGATAGATAATATCAACAAGCTGCTCCTATTCACTGATACTAAGAAGGCTTACAGGATTCACCTCGCAGAACTGCTAAGACATCTCAAATCCGTAAGCAAATGCACACTCCTGATATGTGAAACAAAGGCTGACAGAATTGACACCGGAAACAATGAGGCATTCGAGTGTGACGGAATCATACACCTCTCATTCTCTGAATTAGAAGAGAAGCCAATGAGGATGCTCCAGATACATAAGCTTAGATACGCGGCATTTGAACCAAGGGTACCACACGAACTAATAATAAGTAACAAAGAGATAATAGTAAGTGACACGAAAATAATCTAGTCCTTTATTTTTCTGTCTAT
>JBDRNB010000043.1:0-2888 GCA_043811635.1 Candidatus Aenigmatarchaeota archaeon | reverse complement strand
TTTTCAAATTCTTTTTTGAATTTATTATATTCCGGGTGCCAAGGTGTCGGCATAAGTGGAACTTCTGTTTTTATTCCTATGGAATTTAATTCTTTTCTAATCCAAGGAATCCAGTGCTTGTCATAAGTCCTTGTACTAAGATCCATTGAATCTTTTGCATTTGAGGGACATCCATGAATAATAATACAGTTTTTTTCCATATTTCCTACCCTCTTCTGCTAAAACCTTCAGATAAATGCGTCGGCCGGGATTCGAACCCGGATTAATGGCTTGGAAGGCCATGGTCCTACCATTAGACTACCGACGCTCTGTTTGATGTTTGATTGGTGCTTAATAAATGTATACTCACACGTAAGTCTATATTAATTTCTCTTGTATACTAAATAGAGTATAAGGGGTTATAGTGTAGTGGTATCATCGGAGCATAGGATGACTGCTTGAAAAGTTGCATAAGCAGTTATTTGCTTAAGGGGTGCTTCAGATCTGGGTTCGATAGCGTATGATCGTATGGTGTTTGTAAGCGATCTTCGCCTAAAATCCCAGTAACCCCATCTAGTATACTTCAGGCTGGAAGATGATTTCTTTGATCTCGTCCAGGCTGTCCAAGAAGTTTGCCTGCAGCTTGTTGGATGAGATTGTGTACAGGGTGTCACCTATGTACAGACTTCTCTGGATGGAGTAGTCTCCGCGGAAGTAGTAGCCGCTCTTCATGAATGGCTCGTCAGAGTCGTAATGTGTTATTCGTCCTCTCAAGTCAAAGCCGTCTTCTGCTGTCAGGTCATACACATATGCGCCCTGGTATACGTAATCTCCGTATGACCAGTCTTCAACCTTGTTTTTGTCTTCTATCTCTGCGAGCAGGATTGGAATGACAAGCAGATTTTTCTCCTTACTGAAGAGGAATGCCCTGTGATCTTGAAGTGCATATGAATCTGTTCCCCTGTCTCCTATGATTATCTTGTGCTCTTCTATTGGGTTTTCCACATCACTCACATCAAACAAGGCTATCTTGATTCCCTGATACCATGCAAAATCACGTGTCTCACTCTCTCCTTCTACTGTGTCCTTTCCTATTCCAATTATGTGATTCTCGTCATATGGGTGCAGATAATCTGAGTAGCCTGGTATCTTAAGCTTTCCTAATACAGTTGGATTTGTAGGTTGTGATAGATCTATCACAAATAGAGGGTCTATCTTTTTGAATGTGACCATGTAACCTCTGTCTCCTATGAATCTGACAGAGTATATTCTTTCTCCAGGTGCAAGGTCTTCCAGCTTGCCTACTGTGTTGAGGTTAGAATCAAGAACATATATGTTGTTTACCTGTTCTGTTTGTCCAGATCCCCACCAATTTCCTCCTGTTGTTGTGGCTGCTCTGAAGTAGTCTCCTGACTCATCCATGGAGAATTGATTAAGCAAGTAACCATATACGCTTCCCTGTGCTTTGTATTCAATCTCGCCGTTGCTTATGCCAATCTTTTGTATGATTGTCTTTTCAAGCTCCTTTGCAATCTCTTTCTGGACAGTCTCCATGTTCTTTTTTATCTCAGACATGATGTTCTGTTTTTCAGCATCATTCAGGCGATTGAAATAATCAGAGAAAACCTCAGCCAATTCACCCATCTTCTGACTATCTGAGATCTGCATGTTCCTTACCTCAGCTATCTTATTGTCAACATCAGCTGGTGTAACAGGCAGGAATACTTGATCCACTATCTTGTCAAAGTATATGTAAGGGTTGTAGCTTTTCCTGTATGTGATATATATGTTGTCCTGGGAGACGTACATGTTGGTTGCAGAACTCATCATATATATCTCGCTGTTTGGATTTTGAGAATCATCCTGTGTGTTTATGGACATGATTGTTGTAAATCTGTATGAGTAGTCAGGGCTGTCGAAATAATACACTTCTGGGAATGCAGTTCTAACTGCAGCTCCATTCTCATAGATCAAAGGAACTACAATGTGATCTCTCTCTATTGGAGAGTTGATAACAATATATACATAATCACCAATCATCCGTGAGTCGTAATATGAACCATTCATTACCAAATCTCTGACCAGATCTGGGTTCTCTCTGTCTGAGATGTCATAAACCTGTGTGTACATCTCAGGTGAGTAGTAGTATCGTGGCATCATCTTCTCAGGCACCGCCTGAGCTGCAACTGCGTCATCCATGAGTGGCATCGGATAATCATAATCATTGTTTTTCTGGCCGAATAAAATAAGCTTGTCTCCATTTACAAATATCTCTTGAACTGTTCCTTCAGGATCTATCTCAGAAATGATTGATGCATCATCGGCTGGGTATGCATCAACTATGAAAACCTTGTTGTCTGAAACAATGTAGATGTATTTTCCATCTGTCTTTACCATGTCTGCTTCATCTACGCCTTCTACTTGTATATTTGTGGTTGAATAATCTCCGCTTTTCTCGCTGCCAAGATTTTGCGAATCTGCAGCTCCTTCGGCAAGAGGCATTGATGTAGGCACTCCTGTTATCATCGTGTCTGAGACCGTTCTTGTCAGGCCTCCTATGTAAGGCATGTCTCCAGACTGGAATGAGGTTTTGATGTAATTCTCCATTTCTGCGTAGGATGAAAACTTCTTCAGCTGACGAGCTTCCACTGGTTCAATTGCCTGGTCAATTATCACAACTACAGCAAGGCCTATCACAATTATTATGCCAATTACTGCAGGTAGTAGGGTTGTTTGAGCTTTCATGTTGAATTATTAGAAGTGGTGTATTATATACCTATCCATTTTGTTCGGTCTGGGCCGAATCAACAAGCGTAAAATAAAAAAATAACCGCCGTTATTTGGTACGGCGGAAGAGATTAAGAACCATTAAGCCCATCTTATCTCTTTTTCTTTTTTGTAGCCTTTTT
>JBDRNB010000042.1:0-15512 GCA_043811635.1 Candidatus Aenigmatarchaeota archaeon | reverse complement strand
TGTTTTATTGTTTTATAATCTAACTTTAATTCTTTTCCCAGTTGATTCATGTTGTAAGGGTGTTGTAAGAGGCAATCAACTATTCTAATTCTTGTTGGCCCTCCCTTCATGGAGGCAAATATATACCACATCAGCCTCTTCAGATTGTTGTATAATAAACTCATATTTTATTAAACGTGTTTAGATTTATTAAATAGGGGTATGAGGGAAAGTGGCAAATATAACTCTGTTATAGCATCATGTAGAGAGCTTTTACCAAAATATATTTGCTACTCATTGGTTTATAAAAACCCCGACATAAAAGCAATAGCCATAGGAAACGTTTATAAATACTAACACCATAGTTTAATAAACATTTTTAGAAATAAACGAGGTGGATGAATGGCTAGAAAAACAAGAAGAGCAAGAAAAAAATACTACATTTTGAAGAAGGGAAGTAGAGTTTCCATCTTCACAGGACGACAGCCAAGACAGGCAGCTCTTAAAGCAGCAACACGAGGATACACAGAAATCCGACTCAGAGAGAGAGGACGAAGAAACAAGGATGGAACATACAGCATCCATGTATTCAAGGGTTCTCGACAAAAGGTTACAGTGTCTGCTGACAACAGGGTTGACTGGTTACCATCAAGCGTATGGAAGCCAACTGTCCGAAAAGTCGGTGTAGAAAGAGTAAAGACAATTCGAGGAAGATAATCACAAGGTTACAATCTAAGGGGATGTAAGTCCCCTTCCTTTATTTATTTTTAATTCGATCGAATTCTGATGAATGTATTCTAACTATCATTTCTGCTTTAGAAATCATTTAGAAGAATATTTAGAAAAACAATGCGTATATGACGTTTCCGTAGAACAGAGAAACAAGCATGGATATGATGAACACCGGAGCAAGCCTGACGCCCTCCTTGATCCATATCTTGCCTCCTTTTTTCTTGAGCATCTGAATTTCCTTCTTGTCCAACACACGCCATTTCTCATCCATTGGCACATCTCCTATACGCAGATTCTTGACGCTTATCTCTTTCCTGAAGAGGTTTTGCTCTATATGTTTGCCGTACCTGATGAAGATGATAAGGAATGCAAAGAGAACAGGAAGCAGGAAGATGTTGTACATGTTCTGGAATGGTATTCCTATCATGTAATTCAGATAGAATGTGATTGAGATTGCGAGTACTGAAAACACAACTATAATGCCCACAATACTTGTCCTATCCTTTCTCAGATCCTTCTTGAAGCTCTTCCATATCTTTGGGTTTTTCAATCCCATGCCTAGCGAGTATATTATGAGATATATGAACGCCACCAGGAAGAAGTTGAATATCTGGTCCGCGTAGAATGGGAATGAACTTGGAAACATCTGCGTGAATCCTATCACGCTGGGGAAAAGGAATCCCAAAGATCCAAGCAACCATGCATCCCCGTCTCCCCACTGCTTGAGCACATAGAGTGCATATCCAAAGGCCAGGAAGGCCACGCCGACAACAATAGAGTCAATTATGATCGAGAGATCTCCCACGGAGAACGCGAAAATAGCTCTGACAACAAGAGCTGCTATGATTATGGAGTATGGAAGCCAGTCAGGAAATTCTGTTGTCTTGAGATCCCAATACGCTGCTGCCCCGAAACCAACTATACCTATGGCAAGTAAAACCCATTCAAAAACCATGAATTAATATTGTTTGTTAACTATTAAAATAGTCACTGGGTTTTATGTATAACTATAAGCGACTGAGTTTTCTCAATACCTTCCAGAAGCTGCAGTTTTCCAAGCAGGATTTTGTCAAATTCTTCCACATCCTTAACCCGCACTATTGCAACAAGATCAGTGCCTCCTGATACAACATCAACCCTCTCGATAAAGTACATCCTTCTAATCTCCTTTGCCAGGTCATACTGTGTTTTCTTTTTTTGCTTCAAAGCCTGGAGATTCGCAGAAATGAGAACATATGCAGAAAAGCCCCTTCCAACCTTGGAGTCGTCGAGTTCGACCGTGAACTTTCTGATTATATCCCCCTTCTTCATCCTTCTTATCCTGTTGTGTATTGTGGTAGGAGGTATGAGAGTCTTCTTATGTATCTGTCTGGTTGTGTATTCTCCATGGTCTTCCAGCACCTTGAGTATCTTTCTGTCCTTTTCATCTATATTTTGTTCCATAATGAAACATATGTTCCATCTTATATATAAAAGTTCCTATTTTTTGCCATATTTACCATGTTTTTCAGGATAATTATTTAAGCTAAACAAACCGAGAATACAACACCATTACATGGATTTTCACAGTAATGGTGATAAGAAATGCAACACTGGAATTTAATGGTGATGATATGAAAATACTACCAGAATATTACAAACCGAAGCTTGGCCTATTTGAGACAGAAGACGCTATGTGGCTGGTGAAGCAGACGTTTCAGAAAAAACTGGCAGGAAAGCTGACACTCAAAAAGATGTCAGCACCGCTGTTTCTGAAGGCTGGCACAGGATTGCAGGATGACCTGGCAGGAACACAGGTTCCAGTTAGGTTTACAACAAATTTTGCAGATGGCAGTATTGAGATGGTTCACAGCCTTGCCAAATGGAAGAGACACACGCTGGGAAAGCATGATTTCAATGGAATGAAGGGATTGTATGTTGACATGCATGCCATCAGAAGGGATGAAGACATAGACGAAACACATAGCATATACGTGGATCAATGGGACTGGGAAAGGATTATTTCAAAGGAGCAGAGAAGTTTGGAGTTTCTGAAGCATATTGTTAAAAAGATCTACGAAGCGATTCTGGAGACAGAAAAGACAGTCGAAAGAAGATATCCTGAAATTAAGTGCAGGCTTCCCAAACAAATCAAGTTCATCCATACAGAAGATCTGGAAGAGATGTATCCTGAACTTTCACCAAAAAATAGAGAGGATGTGGCTGCAAAAGAACATGGGGCAATCTTCCTTATTGGAATAGGGTACAAGCTAAGATCAGGTGAGCCGCATGATCTTAGAGCTGCAGACTATGACGACTGGTCAACAGAAACAAGTCATAAAACAAGAGGCTTGAACGGTGACATCATTGTTTGGGATGATGTGAGAAAGAAATCGCTTGAGCTTTCCTCAATGGGTATAAGAGTAGACCCACCTGCGCTGATAAAACAGCTGGATTTCTTGGGATTATCAGAGAGGAGGAGACTGGAATTTCATAGCGCGGTTCTTGAAGAGAGGCTTCCACTGACCATTGGAGGAGGCATTGGACAATCCCGTCTGTGCATGTTTCTTCTGCAGAAGGCTCATATAGGTGAGGTTCAGTCAAGCACATGGCCGGAAATTGTAGAAAGAGAATTTGAGAAGAGGGAAATTGCGCTTCTGTGAAAAGAATAAGACTCTGTCATATAATTATTAAACTATGCGCAAACTTTTTTGGGATGACCCATACAAACTTGAGTGTGATGCGACTGTGACAAAGGTTGATGGCAGCAAGATCTACCTTGACCAGACAGTGTTCTTTGCGTTCTCAGGCGGACAGGCATCAGACTCAGGAACCATAGAAAACGTGCCTGTGCAGGATGCTGTAAAGGAAGATAGTGGAGAGATATACTACACCCTTGAAAACAACAAGATCTTTGAGGCCGGAAAACGCGTTCACGTTGCAATAGATGCTGAAAATAGAAACTTGATAATGCGCCTCCACTCAGCCACCCATATTGTATATTATATACTTATACAGAAGATAGGCAAGCAGGAGATCATAGGCTCGAACATATCTAGAGACAAGGGAAGGCTTGACTTCCTGTATGAGAAGAGCATTGCAGACGTGCTCCCAGAGGTTGAAGCAGAGGCAAACAAGCTTGTTGAGAAAGGACTTGAGATCAAGACATATGAAAACAAGGAGAAGCCAGGCAGGCGCTTCTGGGAAATGGAAGAGATTAAGATGCCTTGCGGAGGAACCCACCCAAGGAATACAAAGGAGATAGGCAAAATCCGCCTCAAGAGAAAGAACATAGGCGCAGGCAAGGAGCGCGTTGAGGTCCTGATTACATAAATAGCACTTCAACTAAATAATAAAAGAGACAGATGTTAGAGATTCAGTTACTTATCCTGGTTATACTAATACTACTATCAGCCTTTTTTTCAGGCGTTGAGACAGCACTCATGTCACTCAGCTCAGTCAAGGTGAACTCCCTTGTCAGGCAGAAGAAGAAAGGAGCAGATGTCCTGCACAGGATCAAGCAGAATCCTCAGAAGCTTATCATCACAATACTTATTGGAAACAACCTTATGAACATAAGTGCAGCCGCACTTGCAACTGTTGTGTTCACAGAGATGTTCGGCTCAAATGGTATAGGCATCGCGACAGGTATCATGACATTCCTGATCCTCGTGTTTGGAGAGATAACACCAAAGACATTTGCGACACAGAACGCAGAGAGGATGTCTCTTGTTGTGGCAAGGCCTATAGAAATTCTGTCCATAATAATCTGGCCGATAGTAAAATTCTTCGAACTGATTGCACGAGGAATGTCACGGTTACTTGGATCAAGGAAGGAGAAGCATCTCTCCGAGGAGGAGCTGAAATCAATTGTCACAATGGGAAGGGATGAAGGAATACTAAGCAAAGATGCTGCACGAATCATGCATAATGTGCTTAGGTTCGAGAGAAAAAAGGTAATAAACATCATGACCCCCAAGGTGAGTATGCACATGCTTGACGGAGATGCCAAACTAGGGGATGTTCTCAATTTCATAATCAAGTCTCCATATTCAAGATTCCCTATATATGAGGAAAACAAAGACAAGATAATAGGCATACTGGACGTGGATGACATACTGAAGTACATAAAAAGCAACAGGCTTGGGGTGAGGATAAAAAACATTTCCAGGCCTCCCTTGTTTGTTCCAGAGTCCAAAGATGTAGATGACATGCTTGCAGATTTTGAGGGCAAGAAAACACCAGTGGCAATAGTAGTGGATGAATACGGGTATGTCATAGGCCTGGTAACACTTGAGGATGTCATGGAGGAGATAGTGGGAGACATCTTTGACAAGAGCAGGAAGTCAAGCGTGTACATCAGGAAGGAGAGCGAGAACTTGATACGGGTGGATGCAAAGGCATCTGTTGAAGAGATAAACAAGGCCCTTCATCTAGGCCTAGAAGAAAAACACTTCAACACAATTGCAGGGTTCGTGGAGGGCAAACTGCAACGAATACCCAAGAGGGGGGAAGAAATAAAACTGAAGAACATCACAATCATCGTCGACCAGGTCACAGATCAGAGTATAAAGAGCGTCAAGATCGTGAGGAATTAATTTTATATATATCCCGTTAAATAGACAATACAAAAACCCCCCCGACTCAGCAGGAATCGGGGAGTCTATGTAAAAAGTCCCACCCCGGAAAGGGGGACCGTGAGGGAATTTACTAGTGACGACTGAAGCCCCGATGTTGAGGATGTACACAGTAAACCGTTTTCCTGGTTTTTCTAAAGAAATCCTTGACCAATGAAAGATTCTTTCCATCTGCTGTGACCACACCTCCAACACAACCCAATTCATCTATGAGTTGAGGAGCCTCTACCAATTCTCCTTCTCCACCTTCAGGAAGAAAGAAGAATGCGTCAGATGCGAAGACAGAGCCCTTGAGATTATGGCCAGCAAACTCTGCTCTTTTTCTTGCCAGCCAAAATACAGTTCTGCGGTCTTGCTGACCGAATCCTGGCCCGATGAGATATCTGTTTCTCGCAAAAACACCAGCATTGCTGGAACCAACCCATGCACACACCTGCGCAATGAACAAGGAATCCAATTGTTCTTCAGTCAACGGTTCACCAATGATTGCTTCCTCAACGTTGTTGACATCGAAGATGAATGAGGGAGCTCTTTGAAGTAGGAAGTCCCCTCCCTCACAAGGTCTGATCATCCACTCAGTTGGATGCAATCTCGGATTGAGAAGAGCTATATTTGACATAAGAGCCCGATCTCTTTGAGGATCAGGCCTTTTGCCGAGCTTCTCGATGTTGCATTCGAAGTCCGGAGCAACAATAACGTCAGCACCCCAGTTTTTCCGGCCCACTCGTTCCCTGAGCCTCTCGGGAATCATTCTTAGGAGTCTTGAGTATTGATTTGGGATACTAAAGTTCGTGATCAGTTCACAACCCATCCCAGCAACCGGATCACCAAGCATTGCATTTTCAATTGCCTCTTCAGGATGATCCCAGCTAACTGCAAGTCCACATGGAGTTCCGTGCTTGAATGCACCAACCATGTAGGGAACCTTCTCGTAGTGATTATCAAATGTCGAACCGAGGCGGCACATCACCTTAATGGCCTGGTCAATGTCAGCCATGTTGACATAACTAGGATTGCCCCACTTGAAATCAAGGTGACTTGGAGCGAAGGGATTGTCGCTTTGTACTGAGAATAGATATGCAGGATCCTGGTCACCATTCTCAGCCTTAATGAGTTTCCGGATTCGTTTGCCAATGAGGACGACCAGTTCAGCGTCGTCATAAGTTTTGAATCCTGGAATTAACGATATTGATCTGCCTGACATAACAGACCCCTTTCTTTTATTTGTTCGTGATTTGTTTTCTCCAGAAACAGCTAAGAATAACATCACAGAAAAGACAATTATTTGTATTTTGTTTCCTCATGATGCTGGTTCCTAGATGCAGATGACAATCTAAAACATTCCTTGTTTCAGATGAATGTCACAGTTATGTATATAGCATGAAATAAAAAATCAATCCTCAGTATTTTTTGTTTTGAATCTGAAGCCGTCAATTCTGCCTTTATATCTAGCAACAGCTACGCCGACAAGGATATCCTTTGGCAGGCCTTCCCAGACTTCTTCAAGTAGTTGTTCTGGTGTGGTGCCGTCGAGACGCAGTCTCCCTGTGTGTGCTCCTATCATGTTAGGAAACTTTATAATATCTGGAGGCTTTGCATTATGATAAAATGGTCTGTGAGAACCATATGTGGCAAGCAAAATACCTTCTCCTCTACATAAAGAAATATCATTATCAACTCTTACATCGTCATGATCCAAGAATTCTTCACTTTTAGGTTTTCTGTATCTAACGACAATACCTAAATTAGTCCGATTTGGAGACACGTCATATTGTCTTACACATGCAATCCTTGCTGTTCTCAGGGGATCAACCTCTGATCCAGTCTGTTCAAGGCCGGCACGAATAGCATCTTCAACACTCATTCGCTCAAAACATATCCTTCCGTATATACCTTTTCTTGTCTCTGTGTCAATAAGATCTTCAGCTTCCCTGCCTTCACCTCTCCACACAGCATCACAGTTTGTCTGGAAGCCATTACTTACTACAAGCAATCCTGCATTATTTCCTTGCATGGCATCATATAGGAGTAACTTGGGATTCCCACCCTTTTCTTCCATCTCTTCTACTGAGGTTCTAGAATTGACGTCCATGTAGACAACATTGTCTCTTCTTGGAGGAGACCATAGTCTTCTCATTCTACTAGTATCTGATCTGCCCTCTGCAAAATATATATCAAAAGGCTCTCCTTCAGTTGATAAAACAGAAATTATTCCCCTTCCATGATAAGATGGCAATCCGATGTCAAGTTTTGGCATGTGAAAATATTGAATGCAACTTTTTTAAAACCAGTTGTGTTTGGAACATTTTTGGAACAAGCAGCATTCTCCTGTTCAGTGCAGCTACATCACAATTCTTAACCATTATTAACCCAGCCAGACAAATATATATCATGGGGTTGTTTGGGAATAAAAAGAAGCGTAGACGCACTTATTACAGGAGGCCTCTTCATCTGCCAACTGTGACAAGCAGAGAATACCGGATGTACAAAAAGGTGGAGAAACGGAAGCTTAACTGGTACGAGAAGCTGATCAAAATAACTGGTGGGACAAAGATAAGCTTTAGCAAGGAGTCGGACAGGAAGCTTCAGTCAGCTATTACATTCACAGGCCTGCGCGCAACACCAGGCCAGGTAGGCGGCCTGATGCTTGTGACAATCATATTCTTCGTGCTGCTTGGAGTTGTCTTGATGATCATGGGACTTCTTAACCTAATGGTCTCTATAGCTGTGATGGCGTTTGGATTCCTGCTTGCATACTACTTTTACAAATACCCCTCAACTGTTGTCAAGACATTGCGTATACAGGCCAGCTCGCAGGTTGTGCTGGCCATACTATACATGGTTGTATCCATGCGTATCTCTCCCAACGTGGAGAGGGCGCTCAGGTTTGCGGCCACGAATATAACAGGCCCGCTTGCATGGGACATGAGGAAGCTGCTATGGGACATTGAGATGCGCAAATATTATTCAGCGCATGACGCGCTTGATGACTACATAACCAGGTGGAAGCCAGAGAATGAGGAATTTTCAGAAGCACTCAGGCTCATCAGGGATTCACAGCAGCAGACACCGCAGAGGGCGCTTGCAGAGCTTGATCGTGCATTAGATGTTATACTTGATGGAACAAAGACAAGAATGAAGCACTACTCACAGGATCTTCTGATGCCTGTCATGGCTATTCATATGATGGGAATTATGCTTCCAATACTCGGTACAATCATGGCACCACTTGCAGCTGTTTTCATGTCAAACCTTGTTTCACCACTACACTTCATAATAGGATATGACATAGTCCTGCCAATTGTAATCATCTGGTTCATAAACACGACCCTGAATAAGAGGCCCATGACACTCTCACAGGTAGACATATCCAGGCATCCGAATGTGCCTAAGGGGAACAGCTTCAGGATAGGAAAGACCTCAATACCTGTGCTTCCAATAGCTGTGTTGATACTTGCCATGTTCTGGGTAATGCCTGTCATACATTTCATGGAGAACCCAGGATTCCTTCTACCACCATGCTCTGAGAGTTCCCAACCAGGCATGTGCGAGGCAGAGATATTACCTGACCCAGATCCGTTCTACACACTGCTCATGAGCTCTCTCATAATCCTCGGCGTAGGGTTATCCCTTGCGTTCTACTTCATACTTTCGAATATACAGAAGATGGGAATGCAAAGCAGGATAGAGAGTATAGAAGGTGAGTTTGAGCTTGCATTGTTCAAACTTGGAAACAAGATAGCTGCAGGCACACCAACAGAGCTTGCCATAGAAAAGGCGATAGATGATGTCAAGGATCTTAAGATATCAGGCCTTTTCAGGCGCACGCTGAAAAACATGAGAGCGCTTGGGATGACATTTGAGGCTGCATTGTTCGACAAACAATGGGGATCACTCAAGTATTACCCATCAAGGATCATAGAGAATGTGATGTATGCTGTGGTAGATACATCAAAAAAGGGAATCACGTATGCATCTGAGAGCATGCTGAGGATATCTAGATACCTGAAGAATATAAGAGAGACGCAGGAGTACATAAGAGAGATGCTGTCAGACACTGTTTCATCCATGAAGTTCCAGGCTTATTTCCTGACGCCCCTGATCACAGGTATGATAGTTGCAATGGCTGATATCATAATACAGATACTTGTGAGGATGGGCGAGTACATGAGAAGCGCAGGCTTTGGCGAGGATCTGGGAATAGATGTGTCACTGCTTGTGATAGGAGCACCATCCCTTACACCCGCACTCTTCCAGATCATAATAGGTGTATACCTGATTGAGGTAATCATAATTCTAGGCATGTTCCTTACACGCATTTCATATGGTGAAAACAAGGTTGTACAGTGGACATCAACAGGCAAGATGCTTATCATCGGAATATTCTTGTACTTCCTGATTGCAATGGTGACAGACAGCCTGTTCGGAGAGATGATAGCTGACGCACTTGGAAACTTCCTGCCGGCGTGATAAAATTATTTAAAGTATTTCAGGACACTGGATAAGATATAAAAACTTACGTAAACCATAATATCTAATGGGTAATCTGACTGAATACAGAAATATCGTCGGAGATGAAGTCATAGATGAAATATACAAAAAAGCAGAAAAAATAAAAGGCAAACACATAGCTTTTGTGAATTCTACATACCAGGGCGGCGGTGTAGCAGAGATTTTCAACAGTATAATACCATTGTTTAATGAGATAGGAGTCAAGGTTGAGTGGAGGGTTCTTCACGGAACACCAGATTTCTTCAACATAACCAAGAAGTTCCATAACACACTTCAGGGAGAAGACTCTGCATTCACAGACAGGGAGCTGAAGATTTATTACGAAACGAACAGGAAATTTGCAGTTATATCCCACATGGTGCATGACTTGGTTGTGATTCATGATCCGCAGCCAGCAGCACTGATAAGCTTTTATGAGAAGAAACAGCCATGGATATTCCGTTGTCACATTGATCTATCCAACCCAAACAAGCAGGCATGGGACTATCTGAAGACATTCATCCAGAAGTATGATCACATGATTGTTTCAAAGGAGGAATACAAGAGGCCTGACATAAAAAACCAGAGCATAATACGGCCTGCAATTGATCCCTTGTCCTTGAAGAACAAGGACATGTCAGAAGAATCGATTGAAAAGTTTCTGAAGAAGAGGGGAATAGAGAGGAACAAGCCAATTATCACACAAGTTTCCAGATTTGATAAATGGAAGAATCCGTTTGATGTTCTTAGGATATTTGAGCAGGTGAGGAAGAAGCAGGATTGCCAACTCGTCTTAGCAGGCTCCTTTGCCTCAGATGATCCAGAAGGTCAGGATATGCTTGAGAAGGTTGAGGCCATGGTTAAAACTCACCCAAACAAGGAGGACATACATATTGTTCTTGGCGGAAGTGACACATTCATCAACTGTCTGCAGAGGGCATCTGCAGTTGTTGTGCAGAAATCCTCGCGTGAAGGCTTTGGTCTTGTGGTCACAGAAGCATTGTACAAGGGAACACCTGTGGTTGCATCAAACATAGGCGGAATCCCGCTTCAGGTAATAGACGGTAAGACAGGCTTCCTGCATGACGCCGCTGACATAGACGGCTTCAGCGAGAGCATAATCAAGCTCCTGAACGACGAGAAGCTAAGAGAAGAACTGGGCAAGAACGCAAAAGAACATGTGATAAAAAACTTCCTGACAACTCGCCTTATGTCTGACTGGCTAGATATATTCGCAAAGTTTTTGGCGTAACTACTTATGCGCGAACATGATGCGCACTTTCTTGCCAATAGAATCAACCCTGCCGAAGCCTATTCTTTCCATCTGGATGATCTCGCCTGTGCGCAGCTTCTTCATGGAGATTTCGCCTATTGCTTCTATCACGCTGTTGGGTTTGATGATCTCCACCTTTACATGAGGCCTTGACACCCACTGAACCTTGGGCATGTTCTTGTCCAGCATATTATCCAAATAATTGGCCCTCTTGCCAACCAGCTTGATGTTACCAAGCTCCTTCAGCCTGATCCTCTTCTTCTTAGCAAGCTTGAAGTCCTCTTCAGTTATGTAGATCTCCCTCGGATCAACTGGCATTATCTTCTTCCCCTTCTTGGGAAACTCAGGGTGGAATTGAGCTTCCACCTTATTCACCTTAATGCCGGAGAGGGATATCTTTACAGGATCTGTCACGACCATGTATCTCTTTGACTTGGAATCTATGAGCTTCCTGTTGTGTGATTCAAGGATCTCCCAGCTGAATGTGATGTCATTCTTTGTCAGGCCAGACTGTATTGCTGACTCCCTGAAAGACTCAGGCTGGAAGCCACGCCTCATCAAAGCTCTCACAGTAGGCAGGGACGGGTC
Organism: Candidatus Aenigmatarchaeota archaeon; assembly: GCA_043811635.1. GTDB lineage: Archaea > Aenigmatarchaeota > Aenigmatarchaeia > QMZP01 > QMZP01 > JBDRNB01. Next base: position 3,833 of record JBDRNB010000042.1, on the reverse strand, counting down.
ATCCCAGCCGGAAATCTCATTTGCGTCTATCTTTGCCCTTATGTCCCGTGTGTGCAGCTTCTCACCCGGAAGGTAAATCATGCCGAAGTTGAGCACAGCAGGCGGTTCCCAGCCTAGCTTACTATATATGATATTCTGAATAGCTGTGTTGTGCTCGTGCTCCTTTCCTCTGAAAACATGAGTGATGTCACTCATATGATCCTCTATCACATTCGCGAAATTATACAGAGGCCATATGTTATATTTCCTGCCCTTTGTTGGGTGCTTGCTCTTGCTTATCCTGAAAAGGGTTGGATCCCTAAGTGCAGGGTTTGGGTCCTGCATAGATGTCTTGAGCCTGAATACCATTTCACCCTCGCCTATCTTGCCATCATGAGCCTTTTTCCAGTCCTCTATTGTCTTTCTGGAGCCCACATCCCTGCATCCACATTCCATGTGCCTGTTCTTCAGCTCCCTGAATTCGTCTTGCATGCACCTGCATGAATAAATATTATTGCCCTCTATCATCTTCTCAGCTGCACTGTAGTAATCCTTCATATTGTCTGATTCTATGATTAGCTTGTCCCATATAACACCAATCTTCTTCAGGTCATATTTTATCCAGTCGTAATACTTCTTCTTTGTGTTCGCAGGATCTGTATCCTCTATTCGGAGTATGAATTTACCCTTGTATTTCTTCGCGTACAGATAGTTTAGGAATACAGCTCTTAGCAGGTGTGTCAGCATCAGCGGCCCTGTAGGTGAAGGTGCAAAACGCGTAATCACCTTGCCTTTCACATTTGGCAGCGGCGGCAGAGGCTCCTGCTTCTTTTCCTCTTTCACAAGCTTCTCCGGACTCAGCTTCTCCAGCTGCTTCTTCTGCTCATCCTTGGACATCTTGCTGACCGTGCTTGCTGTTTTTTCTATCAGCTTCCGGATCTTAGGAACCTGTTTCCTTCCCTCCTTATGGCTGGCCAGAACCTTACCCAGGACAGCACTTGTATTAACCTTCCCCTTGTAGAAAACGGCATTCTGCAAGCACATTTCTAGAACTAACCTTTCGAGGGATTTCATGAATTAAAATTCGATTTATGGCTTATAAAGGATTATACCCCCTGATATTGTATCAAAAGGCGTGAAAACTCATGATCATAGAAAATTGTAACGTTTCCGATAGATTGGACAGCAACCAAAAATTCTTTTATATTTTCATAAATTTAGTAATGACTCTATTTAAGAATTTTTCTATCAAAATTTAATTGTGTATGAATTACTAGACAAACTTAAAGAAAATGCAGGTGAAACAGGAATAATTACAGATGTGGATGGAACCATATCTGAAATAGTAGATGAGTCTACTGGTGAACATGCAACTGTGGACGCTGAATTCCAAGAACTTTTAGAAAGATTAGTAGATACATACAAAGTTGCAGGGGTTGTAACAGGAAGAGACATGACATCAGTCAGGAGAATGTTAGATATACCTGGATTATTTTATTCAGCCAGTCATGGCTTAGAACAATTCCAAAGTGGGAGTTATTATTGTAAATTAGAGGGTTCAGAATTAGCACAAGCGTTTTCTCATCTAGAAGAATCTATTCCAAAAGAATTGCGAAGTATTTTATATCTTGAAAGAAAAACCCTTTCTAGGGGCTTGCATTTTAGAAATTGTGTTGGGCAACATCCAGAAATAGCAGTAGAAGTTGATAAAAAGGTAAAACGATTTGCATATGAAATGGCTGAAAAATACGGTTTGAACGTTCAAGGAGGTAGGATGGTTTACGAACTAAAACCAGCAGATGAAGATAAAGGAACTGCAATAAATTCATTAGTAGCAAGATTTGATTTGAAATCATTAATGTATGCAGGTGATGATTTAACAGACATACGTGCATTTGATGAAGTTCATAAACATAATGGTATTACAATAGGTGTCTATGACCCAAATGACCCTGAAAGGGTAGACGAGATAAGAGAAAAATCTGATATACAAGTTGCATCAGTATTGGACATGAAAAAAGTCCTTAGATATTTAGTAACATGAAAAGTTCTGCAAGATTGGATGATATCCTCCTTTTTATATTGTCTACTTAAAGGGATATATAAGATCGTATCTACTCAGCAATCTTCTATCCCCCATCAGGGTAAATATTAAATAAAAATAACAGAGACTAAGTACAGCTTTTCAGCGTTCCCTCATCATCTCTATATTTTCAAACATTTATGGAATTACAATTCCTTTATTTTTGAAGATACAAATTCTCTTATCTCAGATTCATCTGGTATTGTAATTGACTTCTTGAATCTCTTTGTACCGTCAGGCAAGAAGAAACCTCGTGATATTGCTATAAATTGTGTGTTTCCTTCCTTTGTAACAGCTTCCTTTCGTGCAACTTCCAAGAAGTTATTCTTTCCGAACTTTACCTCTTCAGATTTAACTGTTTTGAATTCTACTTCGGTCATTGTATTACCTCCATCAGGCGTCACTCAAGAGGCCAGATTTTGTGTATATAGCCTCCTCATCGTAACTCGTTATGAGTGAAATATATCTTGAATTAGGGTTTTATAAAGGTTATCCCAGTCTCAAAGACTCATTAATGACTTTTCTTAATCTTGGGGGTATATTATCTTCCCATATCTGCTTCAGATTAGGATTTGTGTATATAACTTCTCCTGTAACAGCGTTTATAGCTTGTGCAATGCCTCTGTCAGAATCAATACCTCCAACCGGGATATACGAATGAGCACCTCCTATATCAACATCTAGACAAACAGTATCCCCATAAAGGCCTTCATGTTTAACAACTCCTCTTGCTACACCTTGTACGTAGCGGGAGCGTAGAAAACCATGTCCATCTCTATCTACGAATAAATAAACACCACCATTAAGCGCCTTGTCACCAGTTCCAACCATATTTGATAATTGAGTATAAGACTTATATTATTTCTGGGAAAAGGAATAAAAAGAACCCAGACACATTACTTCATATGATAGCCTTGATTCTTGCCGGCGGGTTTGCGAAGAGATTGTGGCCTCTGACAAAGGATACGCCTAAGCCCCTTCTTGATGTGGGAGGCAGGCCTATAATAGAGCATGTAATACGCAGGGTGGAGAAACTTGATGTGGACGTGATCTACGTCTCCACAAATGCAAAGTTTGGCCCTGTATTCGAGGAATGGCTCACTGGATTCGAGTCAGGCAAGCAGATCAAGCTTGTGGTTGAGCCGCATGCAGAAGAGGAGAAGAAGTTCGGCGCAATAGGCGGAATCAAGTTCTTCATGGACAAGGAAGATATTAAGGATGATTTTCTGATAATTGGTGGAGATAATCTATTCGAGGAGGATTTCTCAGGCATACTATCTTTCTACAAGGAGAAGCAGGCCCCTGTTTTTGGTCTGAGTGACGTGAAATCCATGGAAGAGGCACGGAAACTTGGCACTGCTGTTCTTGATGAAAACAACAGGCTGGTTGAATTCATGGAAAAGGCTGAAGAGCCAAAAACCACTCTTGCATCAACAGCTGTTTATATCTTCCCTGCAGAAACGCGCATGCATCTGGATGAATACATTGCAAACAAGAACAACCCGGATGCTCCAGGCTATTTTGTTGCATGGCTAGGCAAGAAGATCCCTGTATTCGGCTATACGTTCAAAGGCAAATGGTTTGACATAGGCTCACTGGAGTCATATGAGCTCGCAAAGAGGGAATGGAAGGCCTAATTCTGCCTAAAAAGGTTTATAAATGTTCATTTCAAGTATCACCATATAATAGTAACACTATCATCATACTCACCAATTCACAAAAACACAGAACCTCTTGAAAATTCACCAGGTTCGAAGAGTCTCATGACTTG
>JBDRNB010000041.1:0-5527 GCA_043811635.1 Candidatus Aenigmatarchaeota archaeon | reverse complement strand
TTTGGAAGGTGTTCCTGGATGGTTGTCTGCTCTGTCCCATCTGGATCCACTCACATATGGGGTTGAAGGTCTTCGGTGGAGCTTGTTGGGAGTTTCCTACATACCGTGGACAATAAGTGTAGCTGTGCTTGTAGGCTTTTCAGTTTTAATGATAGCACTGGGCTCATATCTGTTCGGCAGGACAGAAGTTTAGGCCATTCTTAGCAGCTCATTCAATACTATAAGAAGCTCTCTCACATTCTCTTCTTCTGTGAAATGTCCCTTGCGGCTTTCGAATACCACGCGCGCACCAAGTTTCTCCTGGAATATCTTTGCATCACCTATTGGGACATAAGGATCGTTGTCTGAGAATACTGCAACAAAATTATTATTCCTGATTTTGTCCCATTCTATTGGCGCCTCCAGCCACGGCTTTGCAACATGATACTCCTCTGGTTTTTCAGTGACCTCGGATGTTAGGTTTATCCAGCCTGCAACAAGAACCACGCCGCCTATTCGCGTGTCTGGAACTGTTTCAAGATATCTAAGAATGGTCTGGCAGCCTATGCTGTGGCCTACAAAATATGTGTTTTCATCAGGATCTCCTACCTTCTCGCGCAAGAAAGATACCCACTCGTCTATCTTTGGTGAGTCTGGATCAGGCATTGCAGGAACCTCGACCTGGAATCCCTTTTCTTCGAGCTGTTTCTTCAGCCAGGGATACCAGTCAGCTTCTGGATTGCCTTCCCATCTGTGCACTATGAAAACTCTTTTTGTCATAAAAAGAAGTTGTGTTTATGTTTTATATTTATTGTAGCTTTTGTTAACAGTTACAACAGCATCCATGCTTTTTCTCGTCTTTCTTTTTCTCTTTTTTCTTTTCTGTGTCAGCCATAAATTCCCTCCTTTATAATCGATGTTTAATCCTTTAACAAATCCAGGATTTCCTTGCTATGATTGTCAACCTTTACGTTTGGAAACACCTTGATTACATTTCCTTTTTCATCTATTAAAAAGGTTGATCTTTGTATTCCTAGGAATGTTTTTCCGTACATTCTCTTCTCCTTCCACGCACCATACCTTTTGATTACTTCCTTTTCTGGATCTGAGAGCAGTGTGAAAGGTAGCTTATGCTTTTCCTGAAACTTCTTGTGTGATTCCTCTGAATCTCCGCTCACACCTAGAACTACGCCATTCCTTTTCCTGATCTCTGAGTCATCATCCCTGAAGTTGCACGCTTCTTTTGTGCATCCAGGTGTGTTGTCTCTTGGATAGAAGTATAAGACAATCTTCTTTCCTCTGTAATCTGACAATTTGTGGGTCTTTCCTTCTGAATCCTTCAGAGAGAATTCTGGCGCTTGACTTCCTTCCTTGATCATTTTTATCCCTTCGCTTTCACGAAATGCTCGTTTACTTGATCCCAGTTTACCACATTCCAGAATGCTTTTATGTATGCTGGTCTATCGTTTTTATATTTAATGTAGTAACTGTGCTCCCACACATCTATGCATAACAAGGGTGTTTTTCCTTCAGTTAAAGGGGAGTCCTGGTTTGATGTCTTCATGATCTCCAGTTCGCCGTTGCTCAGAACGAGCCATGCCCATCCACTGCCGAACTGTGTTGCAGCTGCATTGGTGAATTCCTCCTTGAATTTGTCAAAACTGCCGAACTTTGTAGTGATTGCGTCTGCAATCTCTCCTTTAAACTCCACATCTTTTTTAAGAAGTGGCCAGAAGAAGGAATGATTTAGATATCCCCCTCCGTTATTTCTGACCGCACTTCTGACTTCTTCAGGCACGCTATTAAGCTTTGTTATAATCTCCTCTGCACTCATCTGCTTAAGATTATCATGACCTTCTAAAGCTGCATTGAATTTGTCTGTGTAAGCCTGATGATGTTTTGTGTGATGTATTGTCATTGTCTCCTTGTCTATATGCGGTTCAAGCGCGTCGTACGCGTATCCTAACTGTGGTAACTCAAATGTCATAATTTCACCTCTCTAGATATAATTCAGAATTTACTCTTTTCCTCTTTTTGCAAGTCTGTGATCCATCATCAACAGACCACCAGGTGCTTGTTTTATCATTCTCAGTTTCTGCACTATCTCATCTGCTGCTGCTTCCTCTTCCACTTGTTCTGTCACGAACCAATCCAAAAGTGCTTTTGTTGCATGATCCTTCTCAGCTATGCTCAGATCAACCATGTTGTTTATCAGGCTCGTTACCTTCTTCTCATGTTTCAGCGCTTCCTCAAACACCCTCAATGGAGATTCCCATTCACTTGGTTGAGCACCTAACTGCTCAAGTTTTACCTTTCCTCCCCGTTCAAGAAGGTAGTCATAGAACTTCATTGCGTGTGATAGTTCCTCTTTAGCTTGAAGCTTCATCCAGTGTGCGAAGCCCTTCAGGTTATTTGATTCAAAATATGCTGACATAGCTAGGTATAGGTACGATGAATCAAGTTCGTGATTTATTTGCTTATTGATTATATCTCCGATTTTCTTTGATATTGTCATAATAACTCCTATATTTTCCCAACCAGGTCAACCCCTGGTTTGAGTGTGTCCTTCCCTGGTTCCCAGCTTGCAGGACATACTAGTCCATTATGCTCATGCACAAACTTTGCTGCTTGGAGCTTTCTAAGTATCTCCCTGCCGCTCCTTCCTATGCTGTTGTCATGCACATCAGCTGCCTTGAGAACTCCGTCGGGACTGATTATAAATGTGCCTCTGAGGGAGAGTCCCTCTTCTCTTATATATGTACCGAATCTCTTGCATAGCATTCCCGTTGGATCAGCAATCATTGGGTATTTGATCTTCTTGATTGCGTCTGAAGTGTCGTGCCATGCCTTGTGAACCCAGGCTGTGTCTGTGCTCACACTCATGACCTCTGCGCCCTCTTTCTTAAAAAGGTCGTGCATATTTGCAGCCTCTTCAAGCTCTGTTGGGCACACGAATGTGAAATCTGCCGGATAGAACAATAGAACGACCCACTTTCCTTTGTAATCAGAAAGCTTGATCTTCTTGATATCATTTCCGTGGAATGCTTCCACTTCAAAATCCTCAACTGTTTTACCAATCCTCTCGGTCTGGCACTCACATCCACAGCAACAATCGCATGTGGATTCACAATCATATTTTTCTTCAACCATAAAATTACCTCACTTATCTATGAAACCCTAGAAGTCTTATCATATATTCTTTGGATATTATATATAGTTATTGACTATTGTTATAACGTTTGAGGTTTTTATTGGTTATTTTTATATTCAAAAAATAGGCTTTTCTCTATAAATATAGTTGAAAAATTCAACGTACGCCTTTCTCTATATATATCCCGTTAAGTTGACAATAGAAAAAGGCGGGCCAGGTTTGTGCCTCTTAACACAACACCCGGCCGCCCACATGACGCCGGCTAATGCCAGCAATCATGCATTTTCCCGAGATCACTCATCGACGTAAACTCCAGAACTCAATCTGGGAGCACGACGAAGTTGATGTTCGGGTCCTTCAAATACGTCCCCGTTTGCCTCACGTTTCCGGCGCGGTTGCCATAATTCATATGGGAACCGCCGGTTTAGGGCTCGTCACAGGGACTCTTTTTTTGTGGTGCACCAACATAAGCGTCGCCATCCTACCTGACGAACACCACCTCGCGCCAAGCACCATTATAGGCGCTAAGAGGTTTTACGGATGAAGTACTCACGTAGCGAGCACTACCCCTTGTTTGGTAGGAAAACAAACGTTAGGAAACAACGCTTGGGGATTTGTACATCCAAAACATCCACTGTCGGCTTGTTTCTCCGAGTTGTACAGGGCCGGCGACGGGTGTTCGGGATGTCCCAGTTCCTGGCGGGCGCCTTTATATCGGATCGCCCGCGCGCAGGAACCGGGGTTTCTTTTTCGTTTTTTGTTTTCTTTTTCTTTTTTTCGGCTCGGTCACAAGCGGCGTCTACTCATATAGTTCAATGACGCCTCGTTATCAAATCGGGAAAAGGAGAGCCCCCGAGTTTTTAATTCGAGGGCTCGTCCCACATGACGCCGACTAGTCCTCTTCCGGGCAGTAGAGAACCTGCCGACGAACATGTATGCACTCATTACTCTACCGGTGTAGTCCTCCTTTGTAAGAGGAGGGTATGTAGTATTCGTGTTTACGTCATCAAAGCCTCCATTCAAACATTTGACCATTCCTTGGTTGTGTTACTCCCCTGGGGATTTACTATTTAAATTTGGCGGCCGGCAAGGGAATCGAACCCTCTATCCTTGAGGTTATCTCAAGTGTGGTTATTCTGCAGATAAGATTTTTATTGATCCCCAATGCATTTCACCACGCCCATTTCTGGACTTCCGATCCTGGAACCGGCCGTATCTAGTAATCTAAAGTATAACTCCTAGAAGGAATCATCTTTAGGTTACTAGAAAAAAGAGGCCCCCTGAATGAAATATTCCAGGGGACCTCATACAGCAGCCGCGAGCGTCAAGTCAATTTTGCCTGACCAAAATGCCGTTTGAAGAATCAGCGACACGAAGGAATATGTCATACTGATTCAGATGTTCCCCATTTGAAAGAGGAACAAATGCTCCCTTGCCGTTGGGTGCTAACCTATCGAAAACCTCATTCAGTTCATCGAAAGGTCTATCAATGATACGGCTCACCCAGACTTCTCCTCCCAGGGTGTTGAGAACAACGACTCCGTTGTTTTTGTCCCATCTCCCGAGCTCTTTTTCTTGGAGATTTTCACCAATCACGTACTGGTTCTCACTTCCATGATCAAAGGCCTGGAGACCGGTCACATGGACGAATCCATGTCTCCGGAGAATCTCACGTTCTTCGTCGGTAGTTTTTGTACCGTCGAATTCAATTTTCATTCCTCTTACTTGAACAAACATTGTTTGCTCCTTTCGCCCTGCTTGGGCAATTGAAAATGCTTCAGGCTCGAGACGATTGCCTGCAGGCATCCTATTCACTTCTCGAACCTTCTTATCTATCTAAAAACCCTCTTTGCAAAGGGTGTTGTTTTCAAGAAAGGAAACCTCCCAGAAATCTGAGAAGTTCCCCCTTATCGGCGGACGACACTCAGCAATTGCGAGCGTCAGATGCTGTCATGATGGCACCTACTTCTGTGTCGGCCTTGACACAGATTACGACGCCTCCTGAGACTGTTACCCAGTTGAACATAACTCAACCCTCTTTTTGGCGGTTAGCGCCAGACAACGTGAGACTATAAATAGTCTGCAATTCCTTGTCGTCTGACAATTAATTTGTTCACACAAGTCCTCATGAATTTCTTCAGAAATAGTGTTGAGGCTCCATAGATGTCTTCCCCCAAATTCCTTTTTTATGGCATTTATTTGTTAGTTGTTGCCAGTTTGGGTTGCGGGATTTCTTATGGGTCTCAATTCTCTGAGGTAAATAATCAAAACCCGATGGTTCTAATTATTCAAATTTGTGTGATGGTTGTGCAGGCTTTGACACCTTGGACAACTGAGTTCACATCACACTGTGATATGTAACTACTTAATAGTGACATTAGGTATTTATAAAGGTTT
>JBDRNB010000040.1:0-4572 GCA_043811635.1 Candidatus Aenigmatarchaeota archaeon | reverse complement strand
CTGCGCATCCATACATGCATTGATAGTTATCATACATAACCTCATTACCATCACAATAGAACTCATGTACTATTGTGTAAGCGCCACCTTGTACCAAACAGAAATCTGTGTTCACAATGTTCACTGTTCCGACTTCATAATAGTTCAAACCGCCATCAGAATCTGTGCAAGTCTTGTTTGTTGTATTTATTGCTGATGGGTCAGGGCAGGCTATGCCATTGCATGAATAGTATTTTCCAGCGCAGTCCAGGTTTTCAAAACAGCTTGGATACTTGGTATAATAATCAGTGGTCACGAGTTCTGAGCACACATGAGCACCTGAACCCCTGCAGCCCTTCCAGCCGTCTGCTGTTCCGTCAACCCAGCAGCGTGTTGTGCACTGGTCACCGAATGGGTTGTTTATGCCTGTACCCTTATAATCACATAGCTCTCCGTCCTCAAGTATACCGTTTCCGCAGACAGGTCCTGATGCTTTACTAACTACAAGATTGAATGTCACGCCGTTGTTTGTCAAATCACTGTCCTCTTCACCATTTACTCCCTTTCCGCTAAATGATCTCATTATTTGCCATGTTCCTGATATTGAGAATGATCTTTCGCCGCCATTTAATAGAAGTGATTCACCAGCTTCTATGTATTTTCCAGGAGCACTGAATCCAAAGCCAGATCCACCACAGGAAATGTTTGTGTTGTTGGTGCATTCGCTTCCACTTCCACCTGTCACGTAACCATCAACTGTTCCCATGTTCTTGACTTCCACTGCAATTATAATTATCTGGCCGACCTCTGGTGTATTGTCAGAGAATGTGATTCCTGTAATTGCTAGGTCAAAATAATCTGCAGGTAGTCCGCCTCCACCACCACCTACGCCAGGCGCTGGTCCATCATAATATATGTAATCAATTAAGTATGTAATATCTCCTATGTCTATTATACCACTCCCATCTACATCCCCGAGGTAGTATGGGTCAGGAGCAGGCCCTGATGCGCCAAGATAGGCTGCTAAATAATCTACATCTCCCTGTCCTATCACGCCATCACAATTGACATCACCAACAAAACATTCTGGAGGCTCGTCTCCTCCTGGTGTGGATAATCTTGGTGTTGGTTTGTCAAAAAGTGGATCCCATCTATCCATTTGTGCGTATGCAGATGAGACTGTGAATATAAATAGTGCAGATATAACCAAGGCCACCCATAATCTCATTTGTATCTGTATTATAAGTTGGTCTTGAAAACTTAAATATGTTTTAATTATCTTCTTCCGGTAATTCAATCCCCATGATCTTGGATTCTCCATTTTCCATTGTCACGCCGTAGACCTGGTCTGCTTCCTTGATAAGGGTGTCATTGTGTGAGATAACTATGAACTGTGAGTTTTGTGTGTGCTTCTTTATCAGCCTGACAATATTCTTTGTGTTTGTCTTGTCAAGAGCTGCATCAGCTTCGTCCAGGACATAGAATGGCTTTGGCTTGAAGTTGTGTATGGAGAAAACAAACGCAAATGATGTCAGGGTTTTTTCGCCGCCTGACATCGCATCCAGATTGAGCAGCCTCTTACCTGGCGGTGATGCCCGGATCATAAGGCCAGAATCCAGGTTATTCGGATCTTCAAGGTCCATGTCTGCTTCCCCGTTTGTCAGATCCTTGTACGTCTGCTTGAAGTTCTTTGCAATCTCTTTCAGGGTTGCATAGAATGTGTCTCTCCTCTTCTCCTCGATCTTCGTCAATGTGTCCTCGATCGAGTCTTTCTCCTCAACTATCTTGTCAACCTTCTCCTTGAACTCAGTGAATTCTCCCTTGATCAGTTCAAACTCTTCTATGGCCTTCATGTTTACTGGACCTATCTCTTCCATCTTCTCTAATACATCCGTGTTCTTCTTCTTTAGGATGGGCAATGTGAGTTCAGACATCTCCTTCATTTCATCCTTTGATTTGCCTGCACTCTCAGCCTGAACCTTGTAATTATCAAAATCAGCCTCTGATCTCGCCTTCCTTATGCTCAGCTTCCCGACCTCCTGCTGCAGCACAAGCCTCTTCTCATATGACTCCTTTCGTGCCTCGCGTGTCTTCTTTATCAGCTCATCAACCTTTACTCTTCCGCGTTCGAATGTTGCTGTCTGCGTTTTCTTTTCCTTTGAGGCATATATCTCAAGTTCCTTGTTCAGTTCACGTAATCTTTTTTCCAATGATTCTGTCTCTTTCTCCATGTTCTTTCTGTCTGACATGTAATGTTTCAGGTCAGATGATACAGCATTCTTCTTCTTATGTCCTCCTGTAATTGCTCCTGATGCCTCAAACAAGTCGCCGTCAAGTGTGACCATCCTGACCCTGTTTGTCTTGAATATCTGATTCGCTGTGTCAACTGTCTTTACACATGCTGTGCTGCCAAGCACAAACTCCATCACTGTGTTGTACTTGGGATCATGATGCACAATCTCTGATAGCCAACCAATTGCATCCTTTGGTAGAGGCTTCTTCGGGTATGGCCTTATCTTGTTTATTGGTAAGAATCGTGCCCTTCCAATCCTGTTCTCCTTCAGGTATTTCACGCATCTGACTGCAGTGTCTGATGTATCAACTATGATGTCCCTCATATGACCGCCTGCTGCAATCTCTACTGCAGTTGTGTATTCAGCTGGAACCATCACAAGATCAGAGAAGAAACCATGAACCCCGTCGAATTTTAGTACCTGGCCGAACTGTGGTGATGAAGGCTTGTCAAGGGATTTCAATCTTTCTGACATGCTGTTAATCCTCTCAATCTCCCTCTTGTTTGATTCAAGCTTTGATGTAACAACCTCTATATCTCCCTGAAGCCTTGCTATCTTCTTTGTCACCTCTATCTGGCTCGAGGCCTGTATCACATCCTTTGTGATTTCCTCAAGCTTGTCCTCATGTTCCTCAAGCTTATTGTCATATGATTGTATCTCCTTTTCAAGCTTCTGAAGCTCTTTGTTTTTTTCATCAAGCTTCTTGTCAATATCCTTCATGCTCTCTTCCGCATCTGAGAAGCTCTTCCACACAATCGCTGCTCTTATCTGATTAAGCTGATCATTCAGATCCCTGTATCTGATTGCTGCATCCCTGTCCCTACTCAGCCTCTCCATGATGTTCTCTCTTTCATGCAGCACAATCTCTGCCTCCCTAACCTTTGCATCTATCTTTTCAAGCTCCTTCAGTGCCTTGTTTCTCTTGTCATCATACTCAGAAATACCGGAAATATCATCTATTATCTGCCTTCTCTGTATCGAATCTATCTCAACCAGATGTGTAACCTCTCCCTGCTGCATTATATTCTGTCCATCCGGGTGTATGCCTGCAGGAGACAGTATGTCTACCATCTGCTGTTTTGTAATCACCTTTCCATTCAGTCGGTATGTACTTACACCTGCTTTGTTTATTCGTCTGCTCACTGAGACAATGTCATCTTCCAGGGGAATATTGCCTTTGTTGTGGAAGTGTATGGTAACACGTGCAAAGTCTGATTGTTCCTTTTTGTTGCTGCCGTGGAATATCAGTTCGTGTCCTTTCTTTGCCCTCAGGTTTTTGGATGATGATTTTCCAAGCACAAAACAAAGGGCATCACTCACATTAGTTTTTCCTGCACCATTAGGGCCTGTTATAACAGAGAAACCGTCGTGCACAGGTATGGAAGTCTTTCTCTTAAAAGATTTGAATCCCTGGATCACAATCTTTTCTATCTTTGACATAAAATCAACTTATTGTATTTAATTGGTCACACACCATCTTAAACGTTTTGTATAATTTTGTATACATTTACAGTTATACTATATATTATTGTTTTACAAAATAATATACATGCTAGAATCCTTGTTGAGTTTCAATGAGCTCAGTGAGAAACCATATCTCATGTTCTTGTGGTCTTTGGTAATGGCTAGCATAGGCATTATACTAAGCCTTCAGGTTTCTTATGAAATTACAGTAGGAACAAGCACATTCAATCTTGGCGGCATATTCGGCCTGATATTCACAATCATACCATCTGTCTATTTCATCACAGTTCTTATCAAGAAAGAGGAAAGGCTGGAGGAAAAGGATTTTCAGAGCGGAAAGAAAACATCCATGTGGCAAAGGCATGAAAGGGATGTGGCTATCATGCTTTTCTTCTTTGCTGGAATCACAGTTGCATTCGCCCTTTGGTCCATGGTTCTTCCTGACACATTCTTCGAGATACAGGATCAGAAGATACAGGACGTGCGCCAATTGTCAGGTGCTGTGACAGGTGATGCCATAAATGAGATGAATCAGTTCAACCGAATACTTACAAACAATCTCCAGGTAATGATATTCTCCTTCATATTTTCATTCCTATTCGGGGCCGGAGCAGTGTTCATAATAGCTTGGAATGCATCCATACTGGGTGTGTTCATAGGCCAGCTGTCCAAGCATATGTGGGATGTTCCAGTGGTTGGCCTGGCATTCCTGCCACACGGAATTCCAGAGATAGGCGGGTATATAGCTGCAGCCCTATCAGGTGGCCTGATCTCCGCGGCAATCATAAGAAAAAGTGAGAGCCGTGTGCTTAAGCTCGTGGTCTTCGATGCAGTG
>JBDRNB010000039.1:0-5948 GCA_043811635.1 Candidatus Aenigmatarchaeota archaeon | reverse complement strand
GAGTAAAATACTTAAAAAAATTAGTTGTAATTAGTTATGCATTGTAATTATTCTAAAACTAGCAAAGGTGTAAGATGTCGATTCTGAAAGAATTACAGAAGAAACTTCCAGAAAACGCAATGATTTCTGAAGTGAAGTTTGAAGGCTCTGAGATAGTTTTGTATACGAAGAGTAAGGAGTTCTTCAGAGACAGTGAAGGCCCCATACGAAGCATAGTCAGGGAGCTGAAGAAAAGGCTGGAGGTAAGGCCGGATCTGAGCATCACAATGGACATGGAGAAGACGCAGGAGAAGATACATGAGATTGTTCCTGAAGGAGCTGGCATAAAGGATATTTACTTTGAGCCTGAGCTTGGAAAGGTTATTATAGAGGCGCAGAAGCCTGGAGTTATAATTGGCAGGAACGGAGAGACATATAAGAAAATAAAGAGCGAGACATGCTGGCTGCCTAAGATTGAAAGGGCACCTGCAATCAAGTCTGATGTTGTAAGAGCTGTGAGGAAGCTTCTCCACAGCGAGATAGACTACAGGAAGAAGTTCCTGAACAAGGTAGGGCAGAAGATAAACACTGAAGTAACACCAAATGAAGAGGACTGGGTGAGGATTTCATGCCTTGGAAGCTTCAGGGAGGTTGGAAGAAGCGCTATAGTCGTACAGACTCCCCACTCAAACATATTACTGGATTCTGGTATTCACCCATCAACAGGACAGCCTCCTGCAATAAACCTGCCAGAGTTTGAGCTAGACAAGATAGATGCCATATGCCTGAGCCATGCACATACTGATCATTCTGCATTCATACCATACTATTATGAAAATGGATATACCGGACCATTGTACTGCACAGCACCCACTCGTGACTTAATGGCACTCCTATGTCTGGACTATCTGGATGTCTCACAGAAGAATGCGGGCACGCCTCCTTACGGCAAGAAGGCTGTGGAAAAGGCACTGAAGCACTCCATAACACTGGAGTACGGAGAGGTGTCTGATATTGCACCTAATGTGAGGCTGACACTGCAGTCTGCAGGGCATCTGCTTGGAAGCTCCATGATCCATCTTCATATAGGTGAAGGCCTTCATAATATCCTGTACACAGGTGATCTGAATTTTGTATATTCAAAACTTATTGAGCCTGCTTATACAAATTTCCAGAGGATTGAAACTATGATCATGGAGTCTACATATGGCGGCTCTAAAAACAGCCTTCCTCCAAGAGCACAGGCAGAGAAGGATCTGATAAACTCCATAGAAAGGACTATCAAGAATGGTGGGAAAGTATTGATTCCGAGCTTTGCTGTTGGCAGGGCTCAGGAGATTATGGTGATACTGGACAGTTATAACATAAAGTATCCTGTATACATGGAGGGCATGTTGTGGGATGCGACTGCAATACACACTGCATATCCAGAGTATCTGTCGCAGTATCTTCAGAAAAGCATATTCAGGTACGGAAAGAACCCATTCACATCTGACATGTTCAAGAGGGTTGCTCCAAAGGAGAGGAATGAGTTGATAGATTCCGCAGAGCCTTGTATTATAATTGCTACATCAGGTATGATGAACGGAGGGCCTGTAATTGAGTATATGAAAGGCTTGTCTCCTAATGAGAAGAATACTCTGCTTTTTGTTGGTTATCAGGCAGAGGGAACCCTGGGGAGCAGAATACAAAAGGGATGGAAGGATCTTCCTGTTTACAATTCCAAGACTGGCAGGAATTCAACCATTGAAATAAAGATGAACATAGAGACCATTCATGGTTTGGGCGGACATGCAGGCAGGAATCACCTGATCAACTTTGTACACAAGCTCCGCAACAAGCCGGACAAGATAATTGTGAACCATGGTGAGAACAAGAGATCAATGGAGCTTGCAAGGGATCTGCACAAGATGTTCAAATGTGAAACAGTGGCGCCTAAGAACTACGAGATTATTAGGCTTAGGTAATTCTGTAACAGACATTTTATTAGTATTTGAATCAATAATAACGCATGGCATATGACGTTATAATTTCACCTACAGCTAAAGAAGATCTGAAAAAGTTTGATAAGGAATTACAAAGACTATTTTTTAATAAGATAAAAAACTCAAGGAATATCCAAAAGTATATGGAAAGCCTCTTCGTAAACCATTACAAGGCAAATGGGAAATGAGGTTTGAGAGAAGATGGAGGATCATATATGAAGTTTTTGAAAAGGAAAAGTTGGTAGAAATAATAGCCATATGGCACAAAGATGATTTCTAAATACCTAGTTCTTTTTTCACATCTTCTAGTTTCTTGCCCTTTCCCGCATTTAGCTCTGCTTCACCCTTTCTTATTTTTTCCATGGCCTTGGGGCTAGATAAAATCTCAATGGTGGCTTTCATAGATTCATACTCGTCAGTAGATATTGTAACCCAGGATGCTTCGTGTTTTCCTTCCACTTTCAATTCAGTCATAAGAATAATTGTTTTGAGCTTATAAATCTTTTATGTTAAAGAATGTAAGAAGTGATCTTTTCAGTCTTCTCATTCTCCGCTTTCTGATAAACTAATCCCTGTAGACTGATGCGTATTTAGGTGCAAGGATGAGCCAGTCGCCTTCTACTCCGGCTATGTCGCCGTTGTTTGCGATTACTGTTTTCTTCAGCTTTTCTACTGCCCTCTTCAGTTCACCCATGTCTTTTTCCTTCAGCCCTCGGATCTTGAGAAAGACAATATGTCCGTCACGCAGTGTTCTCAGAACTCTCTCTGTGTCACCAAAATCCTCAAGTCTGTCTATCTTTATTCCTAGCTTTCCAAGAGGTCTTTCACCAGGGTCCATCACATTTACTTCTACGTAATTTTCAGATTCAACCTCAGGTTCGTCCTCTTCTCTAGAAAAGAATCTTCCAAATGGCATAGCAACCTCCAGTTATATTAACTGTATTATTCTTGGGGTTAAGTTTTTTAAAGGCGTGTGTGATTCTAAACCGAGTTTTTCATGCCCTCCAAGGCAGACATCAGGTTCCAAATATTTATACGCGTATAGGATGATATATTGCTGTCTGTTGATGCGTCATCTAATATAGAAATGATGTGAGAGATCTTTTCTGTAATAGAACGATCCCCGTTAAGAATAATTATTGATTCCTCAAGTGAAGATCTTATATTCCTTGGTACTCCCCTATCCCTTATTATACTATCCAACATGGATACGATCTCCTCATTACCCATGTGCAACCCTCCGTTCTATTTTTTATCAACACTGATCTTGCTCGAAAGCTTCTTAGTGATCTCGTCCAAGCGTGATTTTATCTTTTCTTCGCTTTTTTCCAGGCTCTTTTCCTTTGCATCCATCTCTTCGTGTCTGTCCTTTAGCTCCTTTGTGATGGCAGCCTTTTCTGATTTGATAAGAATCGGTCCTGTCACCTTGTAGACATCAGTATCCTTTACCTTTTCAAGCTCCTCCAAAGCTCTTTTTATCTCCATTGATTGGATTATTATATTCTCCTTCTGAGCCATGATTGCCTGGAGCTGCTGTTGATACATCTGTGCTTGTATAAGCAACTGCTGATCTTGTTGTGATACCATATTTCACCTATTTAGCTTCTATCTTCTTTGTTACACTAGGCCTGATTTTGATTAATATCCTATAGCCGCAAAAACTGCACTGGATCTTCTTTGAAGAATTCAAACCTAAATCAACTTCTTTTCCACAATGTAAACACTTGAACATATGCTCTCCTAAGTATTATATTTGGTTTTAAGTTTTTTTATATGCATTACGATGGTTTATAGGCCTTTCCTGCAATTTTTGCACCGCATTTTTTGCAGGCCCATATACCACTGGAAACCCTTTTCAAACCAGGTTTCATGCAAGTAGGACATCTGTGTTTTTTCTTCTGGGTCTTTTCTACGTCAACAATCTTCATTTTCAGTGTTCTGCCGTAACGAGCTCCATATCTTCCTGATGAACCTACCTTCTTTGTCTTTGACATATCTAAACAAGCTTCCTCAATTCTTCACCTTTCTTCAAGGAGAGTTCAATGGCCTTCTGCACTTCTTCTATGGTCATCGTGTCTCCACCCTTCTGCAGGGAACATACCTGGCCATCGTCCCGTGTTGTTACAGTTAGCCTGCTTGTTACAGCAGCCTCTTCTTCCAGGCTTGGATCAATTATAAGCTTTCCTACCTTCCTGGAATCTACTAGTTTACAAACTGTCACAGGTATTGGTTTGTATTTCAAAGGCACTGATTTGTTTGTCTTCTTTTCATAGTCAACCTTTTCGTCAGCATATTCTGGTAACTTTGCTATGCTTAAGGCTGTTATGGCAGCCAGACCAGATGCATCTATGAGGTTTCCGTCATGGTTAAGTATGTTTATGTCAACGAAAACCATCCAGACCTTTTCGCCTTCCTTTATGCATAGCTTCTTGACATCAACTGTGCCTGATTCTCGGATTCCTCTATCCACCACTCTTGCGAGCTCGATTGAGTCCTCTTTGGGAGGTCCTAGCTCGAATCCTGGTGATGCAAGAGGTGAGAATTCAGAGTTCACCATCAGTATGCCTTCATCAGGCCTGTCTGAGAATGGTTCACCGACGTCCATCTTTACACCAACGATCACGTCTGTATTTCCCATCTTCACCCTTGCGGATCCTTCTGGTTTTTCAGTTGGTGTCTTGATGACTTCGATCTTTCTGTATTCATCCATCTTTCTTCCATCTATTCTTTTGTCATCTTCTATTAGCTTCAATACGTATCTTTCTTGTAGTCCCATAATTATTCACCTTTTACCCATTTCTTTTCCAAAGCCTCTTTTTGCTTTTGGTATATGATCTCACAGTTAGCTACGCATAGCTTCATGATCTCACTCACATCATTTGGGGATAGATCTCCATCCATCTGTAGAAGGGATATTTCTTTTGTTCTTGGTATGTAAGCTAATGGTATATCACACACGCTATCATCCTCTTCCTTTCCTTCAAGATCTATCACATATTCCTTATCTATCTTTCCGCCTGCAACTGATGCAACAAGATCTCTCATTGGTATGCCTGCGTCTGCAAGTGCTAAGCTTGCTGCATTTATGGCTGCTGTTCTTGTGCCTGCATCTGCCTGTATTATGTGTATGTATATGCTTATGCCTGCCTTTGGAAACTCTTCCAAGAACACGACAGGCTCAAGAGCTTCTCTTATTACCTTGCATAGTTCTGTGCTTCTTCTTGATGGACCTGGACGCACACGCTCTGTTGTTGAGAACGGCAGCATTGTGTAATATGTCTGCAGTACTGCTCTATTAGATTTTTGCTTGTGTTTTGGGTGCATTGAACTTGGACCATAAACAGCTGCTATTGCTGTTGTTTTTCCAAAGCCGAATAGTGCTGAACCGTCAGCATTAGGTATGACACCAACCTCAATCTTGATTGGTCTCGTCTCGTTCGCTTTCCTGTTGTTTTTTCTCTTCATATTCTTCTCCTTTTGGTGGTTTAATATCCAATAATTCTGAAATCTTTTCAGTCAACCCTTCTGTGTGCGACTCCTTTTCTATCATTTTTATTGCCTTTACAGCCAGTTCTATGTTCCCGTCCTCAAGGCACGCAAAGCCGTTTTGACCTACGCGGATTCTGCTGTTTGTGCCCTGTTTTATCAGGCTTATCATTGATCCGTTTTTTCCTATAAGCCTTGGCACCTTTGCATTGTTCACCTTTACTATCCTTCCGTCTCTTAACTTCCGCGATCTTGTATCTTGCATTGATACATGGATAGAATCACCATTTACCACTACAACCTTTGCATAGATTACATCTCCTATGGCATAGTATTTGTCTAGGGTTGTCCTACGTGTGTCTATAAACTCGTTCACATTAGACAAAGGCATGTAGGCATCGAAATAGGAATCTATGTCAACTATCCAGCCAGATGACTGGAGCTCTGTTATCTTTCCCATTACCATGTCTCCAACCTTTGGTGAGTAGACGCCTGATA
>JBDRNB010000038.1:0-16386 GCA_043811635.1 Candidatus Aenigmatarchaeota archaeon | reverse complement strand
GATAAGTATTTAAAAACATCGTTTAACACACAAAGCCTATTTAAAACTTACATCTAAGAGATAGTTGATGAGGGTTGCTTACTTATTACTGGTTTCAGTTCTGGCGCTTTTCTTATTCAGTTCTCTAGCTGACGCAAAGGTATACATCGTGAGTGGAGATGATGTTCCAAGGGGCATATTTGTGAAGGGGATTGTTTCGAAAACCACTTCAATTGAGCCTGAAATTGAGAAAAACGTCATAACAAATTTTAACATTATTCAGAGCCCCAATGCAAATCCTTCATGTGGTAGTACCATAACCACTAATACTGTTTTAACTGGAGATATCCTAAATTGTCCTAGTCATGGTTTAATTATTGGTGCGAATGGGATTAATCTTGATTGTAATGGTTTCACACTAACAGGCAGCAATCTTGATTTTGGTGTCTATAATGATGGTTATACTGATGTTACCATACAAAATTGCCGCATCACTGATTTTCATACCGCTATTTTTTCAACAGGCGGCGGTAATAGCCAATTCAAAGATAATACCCTCTTCTCAAACCTTGAAACAGGATTCTACCTGCAGGATTCTGGAAATACTTTATCAGGCAATAATATTACAGATAACCCTGATTATGGGATATATCTTGATCGTGCCAACAATTCGATTGTATCTGATAATAATGTTATCAACAGTCATTATGGGATTATTCTTGGTTCATCATCTAATAATCAAGTTTCTGGTAACAACATCTCAGGAGGATGGTATGGGATGCAGGTATATCAAATGACCACAGGTTATTTGAGTACAGATAATCTAATTTCTAACAACAGAATATCTAGTAACCTTTATGGTATTATTATATCTGAATCAAGCAACAGCAACACTATCTTAGGTAACACTATCTTTTCTAATAGTGTTTATGGATTAAATATAGAAGATTCAAATAGTAATACAGTTTACAATAATTTTTTCAATAACACTGAGAACGCAATTAATAATAATGGAACCAACACCTGGAACATCGCAAAAACTTCTGGAACAAACATTATCGGGGGTCCTTACAGTGGAGGAAATTTCTGGAGCAATTACCCCGGAGCAGATACTGATGGAGACGGTCTTGGAGATACACATGTGCCTTATAATAACTCTGGGCAGATTATACCCGGAGGAGATTACCTACCTTTAGTTCAACTTCCTAATTTACCTGTCCATAACTTAAACACAAGCGAGGATTTTCCAACAATCCAATCAGCAATAAATGACCCAGATACCACTAATGGCCATACAATCACTGTTGACCCTGGAACATATACAGAAAATGTTACTGTGAACAAATCACTAACCCTTATTGGATTAAATAATCCTGTGGTAGATGGTGGTGGTGGGATGGCATATATGTTTACTGTTAGATCTGATGATGTCAGTATCAGTGGATTCACAATTCAGAACGGGTTTGTCGGAATACTTTTAATTAATTCTGATAATCACGAGGTTGCAGGAAATACCATTATGAATACGGCTTCTGGAATATATCTCTATACTTCAGAAAATAGTGTTGTTAGAGATAATAATTTATCACAAAATCTTTTTGGTATTGAGTGTTTTTGGCATAGCTATAATAACACACTCAAAAATAACATAATAAGAGACGGAGGAGATGCTGCAATAAAAATAGAACAAAGTGATAATAATTATGTTTTTAGTAATGAAATGGTGAATAATAAATACGGGATATATGCTATTATAACAAATAATAATCTTATTTATAATAATTATTTCCAAAATTATGTTCCAGCTCATAAATATAATGCTTATGAATATGCTAGTTCTAATCTATGGAACATCACAAAAACTCTTGGAACAAACATCATAGGAGGCCCTTATCTTGGAGGAAATTACTGGGATGATTATAATGGAACGGATGATGGTAGTGGAGGACGCGTTGCTGGAGACGGAATAGGAGACACCAATCTGCCTTATGATTATTGGATTGATAATGGAGGAGATTATTTGCCTCTGGCATACATTATTTATTCTGTTCATAATCTGAATACTAGCGAGGATTTTGCAACAATCCAATCAGCAATAGACGATCCAGATACTATTAATGGTCACACTATTTATGTTGATTCTGGAATATACTATGAGAATGTTGAAGTAGATAAATCCATAATTATAATTGGTGAAGATAAGGATACAACCATTATTGATGGAGGTAATAGTGGTAATGTTGTCTATATATCTGCTGATGAGGCAAGTGTTAGTGATTTCACAATACAGAATAGTGGTAGTGCTGGTGTTTATTCTGGTTTGTTCCTCATGTCTTACCATAGTACAATCTCAAACAACATTATTTCTAATAACAACAGGGGAATTTATCTTCACATTTCAAGTCCTGATACCGTAATTGATAATAATATAATTTCAGATAACGGTTATGGTGTGTTTTTTGGATCTAATAATAATATTCTGATGGGCAACACTATAAATTCCAATAGTGAATATGGTATCTATTTGCATACCTCCAATGACAATGCCATTTTGAATAACACAGTATCAAGCAACACTTGGGGTATATACATCCATTCCTCTAGCACTAATAATATTCTGAAGGATAATTACATATTACATAACAATAATTTTGCCATATGGGTTCATGATCTAGGTAACAACAATATATTTTACAATAACTACTTCAACAACACCAATAACGCCCATGATGAGGGATACAATAACTGGAATATCACAAAAACCTCAGCAGCTCCAGGAACAAACATCATTGGAGGACCATATTTAGGAGGAAATTTCTGGAGCGATTATACTGGTGCTGATACAGATGGAGATGGTCTTGGAGACACCCAAATTCCTCATAACAGTTCTACATATATCTGGAATGGTGGTGATTGGCACCCTTTGACAGATGTTAATGGAACACTTCCAGTTCACAATCTTGACACAGGAGAAAACTTTGCGACAATCCAGGCAGCAATTGATGATTCAGACACAGTTAGTGGACACTCAATCAGCGTTGATGCTGGAACATACTACGAAAATGTGGTAATTGACAAATCTATAAACCTTGTTGGTGAGAGTAGGGAAACCACAGTAATTGATGGAGGAGCTCTCGGGCATGTAGTACATGTTATCTCTGATTGGGTCAATATCAGTAGTTTTACCATACGGAATAGCAGATTAACAATCATCGGTGATGCGGGTATACTCGTTGAGAATTCAGATTATTGTAAAGTTTCTAATTGCATTTCACATAACAACAGAAACGCCATTTTAGTTAGGAGGTCAAATCACAACACTGTTGAGAGTTGTACTACATACTCAAATATGTGGGGGGTTAATGTATACCTTAATTCTCACCATAATACTGTTAGTAATAATTCATGCAGTCAGAACAGTATTGCAGGTATCCAGCTCTATGGTTCAAATTATAATACTGTTATCTACAATAACGCATCATATAATGCAGGTCACGGTATCTATGTTTATAACAGCCGTTATAACACAATCCAAGATAATGAAGTTCATCATAATGGGCGTGGTGGATCCCCAAGAATATCAGGTGAACAACAGGAGCCATACAGTGGGATCATACTGAATGATTCATCTAGTAATCTAATATCCACAAATGAGATTAGAGATAACAATTATGGCATCTACAGCTTTAACAATTCTATAGATAACACAATATATCACAATAATTTCATTGGAAATACACAGAATGCTTATGATGAAGATACAAACAATTGGTATGATGATGCCAGCCAATCAGGCAATTACTGGGATGATTTCTTAAGCAACCCTGGTTACCCTGATTCATACGAGATTCCCGGTGGGAGTAATGTTGACAGCTATCCGCTTCCTAATCCCTGGGAAGAACCAACAACATGCTGCATAGGAATCACAGGTAACATCGACGGCGACCCAGGAGAAAACATTGATCTAGGGGATTTGACAGCATTAATTGATTACCTATTCATCAGCTTCACGCCTCCAGAATGCATGGCGGAGGCAAACATAGACGGCGACCCAGATGGACTTGTGGATCTAGGCGATCTGACAGCTCTGATTGACTATCTATTCATCAGCTTTACACCTCCTGCGACATGCGACGGAACTGTTGCACCTACAAGCATGAAACCTCCAAAATACACCCAGGCACAATATGAAGAGGTTATGAAGATGATTGAGGACGCCAAGGCTCAAAGTTCAGGCGAGCAGAAAGTAAGTTGCGGTTCTGTCATAACCAATCATACCTTTTTGACTGAAGAGCTTACATGTTGTCCAGATGTTGGCCTTGTTATTGGAGCTGATAATGTTGTTCTTAATTGTAATAACTACATGATTGATGGTCAAAGCAGCGGCGTTGGGATCCTAGTCAATGGTAGGAGCGGGGTTTCTATTAGAAACTGTTACGTGAGCAATTTCGATTATGGTATCTCTTTGAATAACAGCAATGGAATTTCCATTGAGGATAGTATAGTGGAATACAACAATGAGATTGGAATATTAGTGAACGAGGGATCTGAAAATAGTATACTTAACAGCGAAATATCATCCAGCACCAATAATATAGCATTAATCTCAAGCAATGAAAACACGATCACGGATAACAAGATCAGTTGGGGTCTCACTGGAATAAAGCTTGAGAATTCTGAGAACAATGTATTATCGAAGAGTGCAATTGATAACAACCTTGTTGGAATTGAACTCCAAACAAGCGATCACAACACTTTAGATGATATAACAGCCTATGAGAATACATATGGGATTAAGCTCATTGATAGTGATTTCAATAATGTAACAAATTCTGATTTATCATCCAATGAGTTAATAGGATTGTATTTACAGAATAGTATTGATAATATAGCTCAAGGCAATACAGTTGAAGATAATGACGGTGCTGGTATTGAATTGACTGAAATGTCTGATAACAATATGATTATTGGAAACGAGATCAAGTACCACTACTACGGCTTTTCAGTTGTGAATTCAGACTCAAACACATTCAAGGGTAATACATTAATTGCGAACTTCATATATGGAGTTATTCTGTCACTAAATGCGAGCAATAATATATTCACGAACAATTATTTCCAAAACGAAGAGAATAAGAACGCATATGAAGGTGTTGATTCAACAAACTTCTGGAACTTGAGCACAGTCGGAAACTATTGGAGCGATTTCGAAATTAATCCCGGTAATACTTCTGGGGTTTATTACGTATCGGGACCTGGAAATGGGGTAGATTACCATCCTCTTAATGTGGTTAGTTGTTGTGTTGGGCTAACTGGGAATATAGATGGTGATAATAATGGCAATGTTGATTTGAATGATTTGGACGCATTGGTTGATTATCTGTTTGTAAGTTACGAAGAGCCTGTTTGCATGGCAGAAGCGAATATAGATGGTCAGGGTATAGTGGATATAGGTGATTTGACAGCACTGATTGACTTCCTGTTTTTAACTCACACAGATCCAGCACCTTGTCCAGGAACTGATGGGAGCGCCGGCCTGAAACCACCCAAATACACAAATGCAGACTATGAGAGAGCAATGGACATGATAAATGAAGCAGCGAATGGTAAGACACGCCAGGCCAAGGATGTTGTAAAGGATGAAACAATTAAGCTAACTGTTATAGACAACCAAATAAAACCACTTGAAATAACCAATACTACTAAGAAACAGATCATGGTCGTCAAGAAGAATTTGCCTAATAAACAAACCACAGGCAGAAGTATTGTTATTGGACCTCTCAGAGCGTTGTAATATGATTTTGTTCGAAATTAAGTTATTAATATTTAATACAAACCATATGATACTATGATTTTGGAATTGCACGCACATACAGACCATTCTCGGGGAAAGAAGATATACTACGACGGAATAAGCAGTCCTGAGGAGATGGTGAAGGGAGCTAAGGAAGCGGGAGCTGATGGAATATTCATCACAGATCATGATAATATAAGCGGAGCTCTTGAAGCGCAGAAGTTTGGGGAAAAGTATGGAGTCAAGGTCTTTGTTGGCGAGGAAGTGAGCACCAAATCCGGACATATGCTCGCACTAGGAATCCATGAATTGATACGTCCTGGTATGACAGTGGATGAAACACTCGATGAGATTCACAGACAAGGCGGAATAGGCATTGCTGTCCATCCATTTGACATAAGGCGTGAAGGCATGGGTTATGAGTGTTTGAAATGCGACGCCATAGAGGTTTTCAATTCAATGAACCTGGATAGATATGCCAACAAAAAAGCAATGAAGATTGCAAGGGAGAAGGGAATGCCTGTAATTGCAGGCAGTGATGCACACTGGGAAAGGATGCTAGGGCACGGTCAGATTGAAGTGAAGTCTGATAATCTTGAAGGAATACTCAATGACATAAAGAACGGAAGGGTAACAATCAAGAAGATGGAATATGTACGCCTCAGAACAATCATGAATATGAGCCTTGGAAAGCTCAGAAAGTCTCATGATCATATATTAAGATACATAGAGAAAAATTACTCCTGGCCAAAGAAGCAGATCAGCAGATGTCTGCTCCGCCTGACAACACGAGACACAATTGGTTTGGGAAGCTTCTATAAATTCCTCACCCTGATAGCATTCGGTTCCGTGGTCATTTACAGCCAAGCGAGAAGAATAATCTAATTAACCCACACTTTTTAAATATATCCCCAACTATAATCATGCCACTCACGATCAAGGAGCTAACAGAACTGATTCTCAAGCAGGCAGAAGAGAAAGGATTTGGAACCAAGCCCGAAGATGTAAATGTGGCTGAGAAGATAGCACTCATACATTCTGAAATATCTGAGGCATTTGAAGCATACAGGCACAAAAGGATTGACGGCAAGGATGGTTTCAAAGAGGAGCTTGGGGATGCATTGCAGAGGATCCTTCATTTATGCGGCATATTTGACATGGATGTAGAGAAGGAGATTCTTGACAAGATCGAATCAAACAAGAATAGAAAATGGAAATGGGACGGGATGAATGAGACCCACTCATAATCTTGTGCAACTATATAAGCATACCGAAATAAATTATATAGATATATGGTGATTTTATGGTAGACAAGAATTGGGATATAATAGTAATTGGTGCAGGCGCCGCTGGCATGACTGCAGCTATTTACACAACAAGAAAGAGAATGAAGACCATGATAATTTCCACAGATATAGGAGGGCAGATGAACCTCACCAATCATGTTGAAAACTATCCAGGTGTTGAAACATCAGTCTCAGGGCCTGAACTCATGGATCATTTCAGAAAGCAGGCAGAGAAGTTTGGTACAAAAATCTTATCTGGCAGGGTAAGCTCTGTGAAGAAAGATGGCAAAGGATTCAAGCTTGCTGTCACAAGCGGTGAAGAATATACATGCAAGGCTGTGATTCTTTGTTTTGGCAAATCTCCAAGGGAGATTGGAATACCAGGAGAAAAGGAGTATATGGGAAAGGGAGTGTCTTCATGCGTAACATGTGACGGTCCTTTATTCTCAAATAAGATAACTGCAGTTATAGGTGGAGGGAATTCTGCTTTGGAAGGAGCGCTTGATCTTGTCCCTGTTGCTACTAAGGTTTATCTCATACACAGAAGGGATCAGTTCAGGGGAGATGAGATAACTGTAGAGAAACTGAAGCATGCGAAGAATGTGGAATTAGTTTTGGACACAGTTCCTGTTGAGATCAAGGGAGATAAGTTTGTTAATGGTCTTGTGATTGAGAATGTAAAAACAAAGAAGAAAAAGGAAATCAAATTGGATGGAGTGTTTATTGAGATAGGTTATGAAGTAAAGACAAATTTCTTGAAAGGCCTTGTCAAGACAAACAAAATGAATGAGATTATTGTGAATGAAAACAATGAGACGTCCCATACAGGGATATTTGCCGCAGGAGACAATACAATAGTTCCATACAAACAAGCTGTCATCTCAGCAGGCGAAGGTGCTAAAGCGGCACTTGAGGCATATTCATACATACAAAAAATGGAAGGCAAGCCTGTGATTAAGATTGACTGGAAATAATCAGCTTCTTTAAGAGTTAACTATTTAAATATGAGAGCCAAATTAACTATTAGAACTTTTAAAAAATATTAAAAGTTTGGTGTCAGATATGCCTCATTCATATCCCCAGGCAAAGGAAACGTCCTTGGAAGATTTCAGGAGTGTTCCAACCTCTCCTTATGTGAGCAACTATACAGAAGAGAGGAAAGAAAACCTAGTGAAGCTTCTGGAAGGAATGGAAGGAGCGAAGATACTCAAGTTCCACCAGAGCCTGTGCCCGGGCTGTGTTGAGGAGAGTAAATTTGACAGCATGCTGATTGATTCTGTGACATACGTAAAGGACAACAAGGTATGGATAATAAAGAAATGCAAGGAGCATGGTGTTTTCAAGGAACTGTACTGGTCTGATTATGGCATGTATAAAAAAGCTGAGAGCTTTCAGGATCCAGGGGTTACACTTGAGAATCCTAAAATTAAAAAGAAGGAGATAAGCTGCCCTCATGATTGCGGCCTGTGCAATGAACATGAATCCCACACAGGCCTGGGAAACATTGTTCTTACAAACAGATGCGACCTGAGCTGCTGGTACTGCTTCTTCTACGCAAAGCAGAATGACCCTATATACGAGCCCACACTCGACCAGATAAGGGAGATGCTTGTAAATATGAGGAACGTGAAGCCTGTCGGAGCGAATGCTGTTCAGCTGACTGGTGGAGAACCAACACTAAGGGACGAGGTTGTGGATATTATAAAAATGGCCAGAGATGTCGGCTATGATCATGTTCAGTTGAATACAAACGGCATAAACCTGTCAAAGAGCCTTGATCTTTGCAAGAGGATAAAGGAGGCAGGTTCGCATGTCCTATACATGAGCTTTGATGGTGTTACTCCTCAGACAAACCCAAAAAATTATTGGGAAGCGCCTAAGGCAATAGACAACTGCAGAAAGGTTGGGATAGGTGTTGTGCTTGTACCAACAATTATAGGAGGAGTGAATGATCACGAGCTAGGTGACATAATTAGATTCGCCTTTGGAAACATAGATGCAGTAAGATCTGTCAACTTCCAGCCAGTATCACTTGTGGGAATGATGCCTCACAAGGAGAGAAAGGCGCAGAGGATAACAATACCGGGCGCCATAAGGAACATAGAGGAGCAAACAGACGGACAAATAGGAAAGGAGGATTTCTTCCCCATTCCATGCACAAAGAATGTCACAGACTTCATAGAAAGCATGAAGAATAAGCCTAAGTATAGGTTATCAAATCATTTTGCCTGCGGAATGGCTACATATGTCTTCAAGGATGGAGACAAGATGATCACACTTCCTAAATTTTTTGACGCAGCAGGATTTTTCGAGTACCTTGGAGAGAAGGCGCAGGAGATAAATAATTCGAAGTTCAAGAAGGTTGCAAAGACAAAGGCGATAGGCAACATTATGCTTAACATAAGCAAATATGTTGATGAAAGCAAGAAGCCTAAGGATATCAAGTTTGTCAGGATGCTTGCAGGCGCAATGACAGGCGGCAATTATAGTGGATTGGCAGACTTCCATCACAACTCGCTGTTCATAGGCATGATGCATTTCCAGGATCCATACAACTGGGATATTGACAGGATACACAAGTGCAACATACACTACGGCATGCCTGATGGAAGGATTGTACCATTCTGCACATTCAATGTGATACCTGAATTATACAGGGACAAGGTGCAGAGAGAATTCAGCGACTCGCCAGAAGAGTGGGAGAAGAAGACAGGAAAGAAGCTCGCTGATGACAAACACAAAAGAAACCTAACAAAGGAGCAGATCGAGGAAATAGGAAAACAGTATGATATTTACAGGAAGATCAAGACAAAGCCAAAGTTAGAGCCTGACTGGGGAAATGAAGAAGTTGGATCTAAGGATGTTCCTGTAAAACCCGCACCAAGATCATCAATGAAGCATCCTGCAGGGCATTGCGGAACATGTTAACAATTCACATATAATTTAAATGTATATAGCCAATTATTAGTAAGGTGATTTCATGGGTAAGTTCAAAATAGAGTATGACAGGAATAGTTGCATTGGCGCCGCAGTCTGCGCAGCAGTAGATGAGAAACACTGGGAAATAAGCTCTGACGGAAAGGCTGATCTTAAAGGATCAAAAGAGGATAAAGACATATTTGTTGCAGAGATAGATGAGAGTGAATTGGAAAAGACAAAGGCAGCAGCAGAAGGATGCCCTGCAAACGTGATCCATATTTTCAACAAGAAAACAGGAGAAAAGCTAGTTTAGTATGACTAAGAAGATAACCAAGGATATGAAATTAGGTGAAGCCATAGAGATCTTTCCAGAATCTACACAAGTTCTATTAGAACATGGCCTGCACTGTGTTGGTTGCCACGCAAATCCCTATGAAACCATTGAGGAAGGAGCAAAGGCACATGGCATGGATGATGAGCAGATCGAAGAAATGGTTGCAGAGATAAACAAGAGCATATCAAAACATAAGAAGGAATGTAAGTGCGAAGAAAATTGCACTTGTGAAGGTGATTGAATGCCTAAAGTAAAAATTAACGAGTCTGAATGCATAGGATGCGGAACATGTGCGGCTTTGGCTTCAGATATATTTGAGATGTCGTCTGAGGGTGTTGCTAAGGTCATGCAGGAAACGCCGGATGACATGGAAAAAGTGAAAGAAGAAGTAATTGACTCATGTCCTGTAAAGGTCATAAGCGTTGAAGGGTAGTTACTCTTTCATCACTTCTTTGATTTTCTTCAACTTATTCAGTTCTTTCTGGAAGGAATCTATATCCTCGAATTCCCTGTAAACAGAAGCAAACCTGATATATGCGACCTTATCTATCTTTCTGAGGTTCCGGATCACAAGATCCCCTATCTCCTTGCTTGAGATCTCTTTCTTTTCCCCACCCTTCAGCTCAGTCTCTATCTTATCAACAAGATCATCAATAACCTTTCTTGATATCGGCCTCTTTTCACACGCATGCAGGAGGCCTGAAAGTATCTTGCTCTTGTCGAACTGCTGCCTTCTTCCGTCCTTTTTCATAACAGTCAGTTCTACTGTTTCGACTCTCTCGTATGTAGTAAATCTCTTTCCGCAGGATTGGCATTCCCTTCTCCTTCGCGTAACTAGAGAGTCCTCTGTATCTCTCTTATCAGTCACTCTCGAATCTTCAGAACCACAATAAGGACACTTCATGTAAACCTTTTCTCTCCAGTTTATCCAAAAGGTTTAATCCA
The DNA here is from genome assembly GCA_043811635.1 of Candidatus Aenigmatarchaeota archaeon. Taxonomy (GTDB): domain Archaea; phylum Aenigmatarchaeota; class Aenigmatarchaeia; order QMZP01; family QMZP01; genus JBDRNB01. Next base: position 5,129 of record JBDRNB010000038.1, on the reverse strand, counting down.
AATGTAAACCTTTTCTCTCTCAAATAATAGTTAAGATATGTATCCTGGAATTATAAATGAATTTCCTATTTCTGGAAATGCATTGGAATCTCTATGTACTTTTCTTCGCGTCTATCAGAAGAAGGTTTATGTGGGATCAGCGAGTCTGGTATTCTCACCTGGCTTGGAAGCTTTCCCTGGAATTTGGATACTAGCTTGTTAGCTATCATAAGTGCCTTGCTGTATTCAGGAGAACCGAAGTCGTACTCATAACTTTTGTACACAGAATCCTTTGGTTCCCTTGTGTCCAGAAGTAGTGTCCACAATCGTGTGCCCTTTATGTTGGCAATTAAAATCCTCGCCTTTTTTCTCATCATAATACAAAAAGATAACTTAAAGATATATAAACCTCGCTGATCGACGATGATTGTATGGTTTGGGGAGCAATCGTCGGAAATCGAATTATTGCTAGAATGAATAAAAATTACTCGCTTGTCTTTGGTTTGTTCCTGTCAAGGATCATCTTACAGTCCTTACAGGCGTTCAGCTGGAAGCATCTTTTAGGTGTGGCCTCGTGGCTCAGGTTCATGTTGAATATGAATTCCTTTGCTGATGAGACAACCACATTCACGTTTATGTCAGACACCTGATGGTCTGATCTTATGAACTCGTTTATGATCTCGTCTATCTTCCTCAAATCCTCATTTACTATGAAAATTGAGAGATTATTCTTGCCTGACATGATGAATCCGTTCACAAAAAAGGAGCATGCCTTCAATTTCTCCAACGTGGCATGCGGATCCTTTGAGGTAAGGTCCACACGTGTCAGGAACAGGTTGCTGCTGTTGAAATCCATGCCCACATTGAACTTGAGTATACCCTTCTTGATCAATTTCTGTATTCTCACGTTTATGGATGGCTGTGAGAGCTTAAGCCTCTTGGAAATCTCGCTCTGAGAAATAAACGGATCTTCCATGTACCATGATATGATCTTGGCATCTCTTTCATCAATTCCAAGTTTTTCGTAGAGCATTTCTATCCCTGTACTATAATTTATAACTTATATGTTTATAAATACATTGGATCCATTTATATATTATTCATACAATTGTAGAGTTGATAAGGTTATGTATATGGAAATATATCTCGATCACACGGCAACCACATATGTGATACCTGAAGTAAAGAAGGAAATGGACAAATATTTCTCAGATGAATTTGGCAATCCAGGAAGCTTCAATACCATTGGCTTGCGTGCCAAACAAGCCATAGATGATTCACGTGAGAAGGTGGCTTCCATTCTGAATGCCAGGCCAGAGGAGATCATATTCACAGGCAGCGGAACAGAGAGCATAAACCTCGCCATAAAAGGAGTGGCACGTGCAAACAAGAAGAAAGGCAATCACATAATCACGTCAAAGATAGAGCATCATGCAGTCCTGGACACATGCGAATACCTTGAAAAGGATGAGGGCTTCAGGGTGACTTACCTTGATGTTGACAAGTATGGGCTTGTGGATGTGGATCAACTGAGGAAGTCCATAACAAAGGACACTATACTCATCACAATCATGTATGCAAACAACGAGATAGGTACAATAGAGCCTGTCGCAGAGATAGGCAAGATAGCAAGGGAAAAACAGATCTTATTTCATACAGATGCTTGCCAGGCTGCTGGTTCTCTTGACATAGATGTGGAAAAACTTCATGTTGATTTGATGAGTCTTAATGGCAGCAAGATGTATGGTCCAAAAGGTGTGGGCATGCTTTATGTAAGAAAAGGCGTTCCCATAAAACCCATCATACACGGCGGCGGTCAGGAGTTTGGCTTGAGAAGCGGGACAGAAAATGTTCCATATATTGTTGGTTTTGCAAAGGCATTGGAGATCGCGCAGAAATCAATGGACGAAGAGGCTACCAGGATGACAAAATTGAGAGATTACATGATTAAAAGAGTACTGGAAACAAATACCAAGAGTTTCCTAAACGGACATCCTACAAAGAGACTGCCAAATAATATTAATATAACATTCCTTGACGTTGAAGGTGAAGCGGTTTTGCTACATCTAAACAAGCATGGAATATGCGCATCCACAGGCTCTGCATGCACATCCAAGACCTTAGACCCATCTCATGTTATACTTGCAACAGGCCTCCCATACGAGGCTGCTCACGGAAGCATAAGGTTTTCCCTTGGAAAGAAGACATCAAAAAAGGAAATAGATGCAGTCATCAAGGTGCTTCCTAAAATAGTTGAGGAATTAAGGAGCATATCTCCAGTCAAGATCGAAAAATCTGAGATAGGTAGATAGCATGAAACAAGCTGATGTAAAAGCAGGAGATAAGAAATGGTTTTACACAGACACTGTAAAGGATCATTTTTTCAATCCCAGGAACATACTGAAGACACAGGAAGAAGTGGACAAATACAAGGCTGACGGTGTTGGCACTGTGGGCTCTCCAGCCTGCGGAGACATGATGAGGATCTGGATAAAGGTTGACAAGGATAAGGATAGAATAAAGGAATGCAAGTTCCAAACTTTTGGTTGTGCTTCGGCAATCTCATCCACATCCATACTCACGGTTATGGTTACAGAAAAAGGCGGCATGAAGATAGATGACGCACTTAAGCTAAAGCCGCAGGACATCACGAGCAGGCTTGACGGCCTTCCAGCAAGAAAGATACACTGCTCTGTTCTTGGAGACAAGGCCTTGCGCGCAGCCATAAATGATTATTTCAAGAAGTCAGGCCAAGCAAAAAGGATCATACCTGAAGGCACCAAGGTGATTGACAAGATTCTTAAGATAACAAACAAGGACATAGAGGACGCAGTCCTCGAAGGAGCCACCAATTTCGAGCAGGTCCAGAAGAAGACCAAGGTCGGGATTCAGGACAAGTCCTGCATACCTGAAGTGGAGAAACTGATCGAGTTCTACAAGAAGAAATATTTCGGATAGGTGATACTATGAAAAAGCCAACACAGATACTTTCAGAGGAACATGTGAACATATTGAAAGTGATAGACGTTTTGTTAGAAGAGTGCAATACTATTGAATCTGGAAAGGATGTTGATAAAGATTTTTTTGAAAGGGTCATAGATTTCATACGTAATTATGCTGACAAATTTCACCATGCAAAGGAAGAGGACATATTATTTGAGAAGCTTTGTGATGACAAGGTACAGCTACAATGCAATCCAGTGCAGCAGATGCTATACGAACATGATCTTGGCAGAAATTTTGTAAAGGGAATTGAAATAGGATTGAAGCAAGGTGACAAAGGGATGGTTGTTGACAATGCAAGAAATTATGCGCATCTTCTTCGGGAACATATAGAAAAAGAGGACAGTATATTGTATCCTATGGCTGATTCTGTTTTAGATGAGAAAACTCAAAAAACAATGCTGAGTAAATTCAAGCAGGCTGAAGACAAGAGATTCGCCAAGGGTGTCAAGGAAAAATACATCGCCCTTGTGAAGGAATTAGAGAACAGGATGTAATTTTGAGGAAAAAATGACTAATGAGTGGAAGGATTTGAAAAAATTTATAGAATATCCACAAGAAGGCATACTGAGCAAGAGCGTACTAAAAGACAGTAAGACAGATGTTACCTTGTTTTGCATGCATAGTGAGAGCGAGATGTCTGAACACATATCATCAAAAGAAGGAATTGTTTTTGTTCTGGATGGGAAAGGAGTCTTCAATCTGGAAGGCCAGGAAATAGCAATGTCTCCTGGAGTGTTTATCCACATGAGAAAAAATGCACGTCATTCATTGAAGGCTGAAGAGAACATGAGTTTTGTCTTGCTACTACTCAAAGAAGTGAGTGATTAAAAGAAGAACTATTTCGAGCAGTAACTGGAGAAAACAATATAAAGCTTCTTGGCGTTAAAAATATAGCATAGACGACGAGGCATTTCATGGACGTAAACAAAATCAGGGAAGACTTTCCGATACTCAAGAGAAAGCTGAACAACAAGCAGTTGGTTTATTTTGACAATGCTGCAACATCACAGAGACCAAGGGCGGTTATTGATGCTGTCACAGAATATTACGAGAATCACAACGCGAACATACATAGAGGTATTCACACACTCAGCGAGGAAGGCACAGAGATGTATGAAAATGCACGTGAGAACATACACAACTTTGTGAACGCTGGAAAGAGATACCAGACTGTTTTTACTCATGGCACAACAGAGGCCTTAAACTCCATCGCATATGCATGGGGATTGGAGAATCTGAAAGAGGGCGATGAGATAGTTCTCACAATCATGGAGCATCACTCAAATATTGTTCCATGGCAGTTCTTAATGAAGAAAGGAGTCAAGATTAAGTACGTGGACATAGATGATAACGGAGAGCTGAAGATGGATCAGTTCAAGGAGCTTGTGAGCAAAAAGACCAAGATAATATCAGTTGCTCATGTATCAAATGTCCTTGGCACCATAAACAATGTGAAGGAGATAGGCAAGATAGCAAAGGATGCAGGTGCCTTGTTTGTGGTTGACGGAGCACAAGCAGCTCCACATATACCTGTGAACATCAAGGACACAGGCGCTGATTTTTACACATTCTCAGGCCACAAGATGCTTGGACCTACAGGAATAGGAGTGCTCATAGGAAGGAAGGAAATCCTGGAGAAGATGGAGCCATTCATGTTCGGCGGAAGCATGATTCATGAAGTGCACACAACAGGCTCCACGTGGGCAGAGTCCCCTGAGAAGTTCGAGGCAGGCACACCCAACATAGCAGGCGCTATAGGGTTTAACGTGGCTGTTGATTATCTGAAAAGGATTGGAATGGATAATGTGTTGAAGCATGAGAAGGAGCTATTGAAACACGCCATGGAGAAGATATCCATGCCAAAACTAACAATCTACGGTCCCAAGGAAGTTGAAAGGAGAAGCGGCGTGATATCATTCAACTACTCAGGCATGAGCGCACACGATCTGGCAACAATACTTGACAACAATGGCATAGCCATACGCTCAGGCCATCACTGTGCACAGCCGCTTATGGAGAGACTGAAAGTGCCTTCGACAGGAAGAGCAAGCTTCTACATCTACAACACAATCCAGGAAGTGGACATGCTTGCTAGCTCCCTTCAAGAAGCAGGAAAGGTATTTGGTTGAGTATAAATATTCCCC
>JBDRNB010000037.1:0-13445 GCA_043811635.1 Candidatus Aenigmatarchaeota archaeon | reverse complement strand
GGCAAACATATGTCCCTTCTGTTATATAGTAGAGACATTCCATTGGTTGAGAGAAAGGGATGAGCAACTTGCACATTACTTGTACAAAATGTTGCCTCTTTCACATGACTGGAAGGTCACACGTTTCCATGGTTGTGTATGGAAAGAGGGGTACAAGCCGCTTGGAGAGGTCGAAATGGACGTAAAGGAACAAGGCATCTGTGATGAATGTGGAGAGTATTCAGATCATTTGGAGTTATTAAATGGAGAATGGATCTGTAAAGAGTGCGGTAGTCAGTGAATAACAGGAAACCAGAACATAATAGGGCTACCTATACACTTCTTTTTCAAATAAACAATAACTTTTTATAACTTATGAATAAGTAATACATCCTATGTCAGGAAAACTAAAGTCAGGAAAGATAATTGAAAAATCAAGCATCATAATTCGTGTAGGAAGCAGGTACGTGGATCGAATTCTTCAGAATATAGAAGCGAGTGACGGGATAATTGGCAGATACGGTATGTATACAGATGTATCTCGTGTTCTGCACGATGAACACGGACATTCAACAGTCTGTAGTTATTATGATGAAGCTAATTTTGATGAGGTAGTAGACATACTAAGGTCAGGAAAAGCGAAATCTGAGTTATACCCATTTCATGGAAGGGCCTTCATGCTCGAGGGACAAGAAAATAAGCCACCTGCTAAAAGAGAATATCCAGCTGGTAAGATTGGAATTGTCGTTGATGTTCCTCGTCATGATCCAACCGAGAAACGTAAATACAAATTTGGTGGTGGTATTTCTGGAGTCAGAAAACAATTAAAAAGTGTTGGAAGGAGTAGAGATAGAATAACAAGAAATTTGGAAATGCACGACGTGAGTGGGGAAGTACTTTCTCTTCCACATCGTGAAAAAATTTCTACTTTTAGAAGAGCTCTTTATAGAGTGTTAGATGAAATTGGAAAAAAACCTGCATCTTCCATGTATGCAACTGGATATTATAGACCAACATCTGGTGCAGATCAGGCAAGGGGAGAGTATGGAAAGCTGGAAGAGGTTGCATATAGAGAGTTTGTTTTCCGTTTACAGTTTCCATATTTAGATATGATCAGAGGCTCTGAAAACATAGACGAAGGGAAATTATTGAACAGGGAAACAGAAGTTGAAAATATGATAATAGATGGACTGAGAAGAGAGATTTATTATGAATTGCCTGTTATTATAATGCCAGAAGATATAGAAAGATGGATTGGTGTTCAGAAAATGCCGCAAAAAATAGAAGGCGTTATTAGAAGAAAATAATTCTATTTATTCCTGAAACCAATTATAACACATGGATTATTCCATTCTTGTTGATTTGTATGAGAGTCTGGAAAAGACAAGCGGCAGGCTGAAGAAGGTTGAACTGATTGCAGAGGTTTTGAAGAAAACAAAACCTGAACTGCTTCCAATTGTAACACGGCTTGTGCAGGGAAAGGTGTTTTCAACACAATCTGAAAATGAGATTGGGATTGCAGCACAACTTACAGTTAAGATCATTTCCCTTTCCACAGGATTCCCACCGGGCAAGGTTGTGGAAAAGTTTAAGGAGCTTGGAGATTATGGTTTAGTTGTTGAGGAGTTTGTCAAGAAGAAGAGACAGGCAACACTGTTTAAGAAGAAGCTCACAGTTGAAAAGGTTTTTGAAAACCTGGAGAAGCTTGCTCATATAGAGGGCAAGGGGTCGCAGGAAAAGAAGTTTCACCTGGTGTCAGAGCTCGTCCATTCTGCAGATCCAAAGGCTGCGAAATATATAATCAGGACAACGCTCGGCGACATCCGGATAGGTGTTGCACAGGGTGTGATTCGCGATTCTATCTCAAGGGCATTCTTCCCGGATGCAGAGGGAGATGAATTGAAGGATGTTGTAAAGATTGTGGAGAGGGCATGGTTTTTGAGGCCTGATTATGGAGAGATTGCGCAGATTGCAAAGGAGAAGGGGCTTGCAGGCATGAAGAGGATCAAACTGAAGATTGGCATGCCTTATCACGTTCTATTATCTGAGAAATCCCCTTCACTTGAAGAAGCACTGAAAACATTCGAGAAGGTCGCGCTTGAATGGAAGTACGACGGAGCTCGCATCAGCATACATAAGAAAGGAGACAAGATCAACTTGTTTACAAGAAGAATGGAGAATGTGACAAAGCAGTTTCCTGATGTTGTTAATTTGGTAATTAAATCAGTAAAGTCTGATAGCTGTGTTATAGAAGGTGAGATGCTTGGAATGGACTCAAAGGCAAACAAGTCAATGCCGTTCCAGTTTCTGTCGCAAAGGATAAGAAGGAAGTATGACATAGAGAAGCTTGCAGAGAAGATACCGGTTCAAGTTAATTTATTCGACATAGTTCTTCTGGACGATGAGATGCTGTTTGACGTTCCACTAAAGGAGAGGTACAAGAAACTGCTCCAGATAATCAAGATAATTCCTGGCAAGTTCCAGATAGCAAAGCAGCTGATTACAAATGATCTGAAGAAGGCTGAGGCATTCTACAAGGATGCCCTTGAGAACAACCAGGAGGGCGTGATGGTGAAGAATCTTGATGCATTCTACCAGCCTGGAAGGCGTGTGGGATACTGGCTTAAGGTGAAGCCAATCATGGAAACACTGGATCTCGCAGTTATAGGTGCAACATGGGGCATGGGAAAGAGGACAGGCTGGTTGGGTTCCCTTATTCTAGGTTGCAGAGATCCGGACAGCGACGAGTTTCTGGAGTGCGGCATGCTTGGCACAGGCATAAAGGAAAAGGGTGAAGGAACAACATTCGAGGAATTAACAGAGATGTTGAGGCCGTATATAATCTCAGAATCAGGAAGTTCACTCAAAATATCTCCAAAGATAATAATAGAGGTCGCCTATGAGGAGATACAGAAGAGCCCCACATACACATCAGGCTATGCACTGCGCTTCCCACGTCTGATCAGGCTCAGAACAGCAGATAAGGGACCTGAAGATGCAGACGACCTCACAAGACTGATTTCCCTTTACAAGAAGCAGAGAGGAAGGTAAAGCTTAGTTTTAAGTATTTTCACTACTAAATAATGAAACATTTATAAAGCTTTCGGTACATTATATACTATTATAGATGAATTAATGAAAAGGTTCGGTAAAATCAGTTAAATGTCGATACCTTTTTAAAGAAGGGATATTAACTATTAAGGAAGGATAAATATGGTCGCAACCACAGAGGCATTGGATGCGTTGAAGAGTATAGGGTTGAACCTATACGAAAGGAAGATATTTGTAGCTTTGCTAGCAAAAGGAATAGCCTCAGCAGCCGAAGTTTCTGAGATCGCGAACGTGCCAAGATCTCGTTCTTATGATGTTCTTGAATCACTTGCAGAAAAAGGCTTTGTACTTGTACAGCCATCAAAGCCAATTAAATATGTTGCTCTGAAGCCAAGAGACGCACTTGAAAGAACAAAGGAAACTTTGAGAAAACAGCATGAAATCATAATTGACAGGATTGACAAATTGAAGGCATCAACAATACTTGGTGAATTGGAAAGCATCCACAAGGAAGGATTAAGCCTTGTGAATACATCAGAGATGACAGGAACACTCAAGGGACAGGCAATCATAAACAGGCACCTTGGTTCAATTCTTCGGGAAGCAAAGAAGAACATTGATATTCTTACAACTGAAGAGGGTTTGGAAGAGATAAATTTAAACCATTACAAATCCATGAAGAAACTGAAGAAGAGAGGCGTGAGCATAAGAATCGCAGCTCCAATTAAGAACACAGCTGTTGCCAAGACTTTGGGCGAGGTTGCAACAGTCAGACACATAGACAAGGCAAAGGGACGTGTCTGCACAATCGACGGCGACAGCATGCTTATTGGCCTGACAGAAGACGATGCACATGAAACACAGCACGTTGCATTCTGGGCACACTCACCTTATGCCATCAGAAACTCAATCAGCTCTTTCTTTGAATCTGTCTGGAAATCAGGAAGATAAATTCGCTCCAGATATTAAATCAAAAATAAACTTCTTGTTGCAACACTTTCGCGAGAGTAATTAAAGTTTGCATAATGCCGTATTATATGCAATTCGTAGCCTCGTTTCGGTTTCTACCGAACAATATCGATATATTTAAGAAATTGGAAATAATTATATATTACATGAGTTTGAAAGAGTTTTTGAAACCAACACTTGGAAAAGTTGTTTTGTTTTTGATATTAATGATAGGATTGAATTATTTTCACTTTATAATTTCAAACGTTCTTGATGCACGAATTCTTGTTGGTTTACCTTTAGGCTTTTGGCCTGTTGGTAGTTTTTATATGTTTCCTGGTGCACCAACACCACCAGTAGTTGAATTCTCTTGGATTAATTTTATAGCTGACATAATATTTTGGTATATAGTTTCTTGTATTCCCGCTGCTCTTTACCATAAAATTAAAAAATAATACTCGGCGACGGACCAAATAAGCGTGCCTGTTGATGATTATCCATCTACAAAAAATAAAACTGAAAGGTCTACTTGATCTCAATACAAATCAAAAACAAAACGAGAAGATCACTTCTTGTTGTTTTTCTTCTTCTCGGTTTTTCTTGCTTGTTCTTCTCTTTCAAGTTCTCTCTGGACCTTTAATTCATCAATCTCTAACCAGACAATGAACAGACCAATTATGATTAACAATATTGGTATGATTCCGGTCAGAACTATAATGAAGTTGGACACCCATTGTACGCCTGTTCCTATAATTGGTATCACAGAATCCATGAATAGTCCTAATCCTATTAGGATCAAGATAAGTCCACCGATAATTTTTGCTCCTGCGCCCATAAAACACCTTTTAACAATCGAATTTATAATAACTATACTATATAAATATTTAAATCTATCAGTGAGATAAGAATAAATACTCTTTGTTTGGAGTAAGATATGAAACATATAACGCAACTCTGGAAAAAACCAAAGGAATCGTTGGGCCCTTTGTGGAAGAAGAAGCTGTATGAATACAGAAGGGATCCAGTAATCATGCGGATAGAGAAGCCTACAAGACTTGATAGAGCGCGAAGCGTTGGCTACAAGGCGAAGCAGGGATTTGTAGTGGTCCGTGTGCGCGTAGGCAGGGGTTCAAGGAAGAGGCCGAAGACTGCTGGTGGAAGAAGGCCAAAGACCGCAGGAAGATATTTTTCTCCAGGTACATCACTTGGATCATCAGCAGAAAAGAAGGCTGCAAGGAAGTTTCCTAATCTCGAAGTTCTTAATTCATACCCAGTTGTGGAAGACGGGAACCACAAATGGTTCGAATGCATACTGGTTGACCCATCACACCCTGTAATCAAGAAGGATAAGAGCCTGAACTGGATATGTGATCCACAACACAAAGGACGTGCATACAGGGGGAAGACATCCTCTGCAAAGAAGACAAGAGGATTGCATAAAAAGGGCAAGGGATCTGAGAAAACCCGCGGCAAGAAATACGTTGGTGGCAGGAAAAAGAATAAAAAATAAGCCAAGCACTTTCATTTTAAATTTATATACTTATTCCACTAATTAGATAGTATAGGGTCTGACTTATGGATATAATCGCATTTCAAACAGGGAGCGCATTTCCCCAAATGCTTCAAAATCTGCAAAACATGGGATTCTTCCTCTACTTGTTTCCATTCCTGCTAGCACTTGCCATATTCTTCGGAATACTGACATATGCTGCAGGAGACAAGATGCCAAAATCTGCAATCAGTCTGATCTCAATCATACTTGCATTCTTTGTCATGCTTTATGCAAGCTGGAACGTGGCCCTAGTGAGTTTTTTCGCCAATCTTTCAGGCGCAGGCCTGGTGATAGGTTCAGGAATAATATTCTTGATTATACTGTTTGGACTGCTGGGATTCAAGACAGAAGATCTGTTCAAGGGAGACAAGTCTAAGTGGGTATTCATCCTTGTAATCATAGTAATTGCAATTCTGATATTCTTCGCTGCAGGTGGGGCACAGTTCGGACTTATACCCAGCTGGGCAAGCAATTCAGAATTCCTGACAATAGTATTCTTTGTAATCATCATAGCACTAGCCATGTGGTTCATGGGCGGCGGCGAGAAAGATAAATCAGGTGGCGCCCCATCTGGTGGCAACGCAGGCGGCGGATCAAGATAGTTTTCTAAAATTAGTTTAGGAAATACAACTAGAGCTATCTCTTTTCTCTCATAGATCTGACAGCGTCAGAAAGTGATCTGAGGGTTTCCATCATTGGTGTGAGGCTGTCTTTCAACGCCTTCTCCATGCCTTCCATCTTTTCCCCGACCTCATTCAGGGACTGCTTGTATGTATCTATGGTTGTTTTGATTTCCTCTATCTCTGTGTTCTTCTTGCCCTGAAGGTTTCTGATTGTGCGCTCGATGATGATAATTCGTTCAGAAAGATCCTTCACTTCATTCCGGATGTCGCTTGTCTCTGTCTCGAAATCCGACCATTTCTCATCTGCAACACCTTCTGCAAGCTCTTCCAGCTCCATGCGCTTGTTTCTTGGCCTTCTTCGAGGATCAAGCCTTTGCATAGGTTCACGCTCTCTGAATCCGGGCAGGTCACGTGGAGGAGGAACATCCAGGTCATCTCTCATACCTATGTCAAGATCATCTTCAGAACGTCCTGGTATGTCAAAATCATCATGGCTCCTTGGTATCTCAGGCATTCTGAGAGAATCAGGGATATTGGATCTGTCAGGTTCTTCTGGCATATCAAATCTGGGCCTTCTTTCCATGTCCATCAGATCAGGCTGTCTTCTCATAGGTTCCCTGTACGTATCTCTGGGAGCAGGCGGCATCCTTGCTGGTTCTGGCTGATGAGGCGGCATGGGATTTACAGATGATCTCACAGATTCCCTGAGTGCGGTGTCAACTTCAGCTGGAGTGTATCCTTCAGTTCTGAGGGTTTGGATTATCTGCTGATCTGACATTCCCTGAGAAGAAAGAGACATTACCCTATTAACAGGAGCCCCTCTTGATCCACCACTCTTACCTTTAAAAGGCGACCACATAATAACCCAATATATATTAATTGTAAGCCTTCTTTAATAAATGAGGCTTTATTTTTTCTCCTTTATCATCTGCATGACTTCTTGTTTTGTGACAAACTTGGATGTAAGTGGATTGAATATCCCAACCAGTTCCTCCAGTCCGCCTATGTCAGCCTTTGTTGCAGACCTCTTTATCTGCTTTATCATCTCCTTGATGTAGTTCTCCATCTTTACCATCTGCACGCCTTGTTGCTCCAGCTTGATCTGAAGGGTTTCCATATCCTTCATGTGAGTCCTTTTCTGTTCAGCAAGATCCTTTTCTATCCTATTCAATCTCTCCTTGTCTATGGAACTGTTCTGTTCAAGTAATCTCAATCTTCGGGTATCAGAATTAGTATTCTCTATCAGTTCATTTAGGACAGAGCTCACGGTCCTCCTGCCATCCTTTCTTACTCCAGGCATGAATTCACCATTATATTATATTTCGTGAGCTAGCATAAATGTATTTCCAGCTTCTAAAACCTTTAATTCACAGGGAAATAATAATTATACATGTTTTCTGGGTTGGGAGTCTTTATTCATGGCTAATTACGAGTACGATGAAAACAAGATGAGTGTTAGGATAAACTGTCTTGGTTACTTGTACGGTGCCTCCATAGAGGATTTTCAGTCCACAATGGAAAGGGTAATGGATGTCCTTCTTGAAGTAAAGAAGGTCAATACGATTATACTTGCAAAGGAGAGAGAATACGAGTATGGACCTGATCAGACAAAGATGCTTGTGGAGATTGCAAGCATAATTGAGGACTCCATAAGACAAGGCATCTTTTCAGTTGTTTCTTCCACATGCCTGCATTACTACAATAACTGGCCAGAGAGGATAAGGGAGATTGCGCTGGACCGAATGAGAAAGGATCCAATAGGCGCCTATGTGGAATTACTCAGGGAGATAAGAGAGCTGAAGATGAAGATGAAGAATACCAATACAAGAATGGCGTACAACTGCTACAAGAACTTCATTGTGAAGATACTCGATCCTCTGAAGGTGAAGCTTGAGGCGACAAAGCTGATAAGGCTTGCAAAGCCCCACATAAGCGGGCATCATGTGGGCGACAGAACCCTGTACAGGCAGGTCTTCATGCCTATAATCAGGCCAAATTTCATGCTTACAAGATACATGATCATGCCGCCAAAGGGTGGCATCTCTTTGGACAGATACATGGTAGGCGATACAGAAGTGGAGATATTCAAATTGCCAAAGAAGACAGAGAACTTTTATCATGTGGTTCCACCTGAATTCAAACTTGAGGATGACAAATACGTTGTGATAGATGAAGCCAGGAGATACATGGCCACGCACAAACCCAAGAATGCAGAGTTTGTTGGCTCCACCAAGATAAGAGAGATCTTCTACAATATAGGCCGGGATATGATCCGCGAGACAGCTGCAAAAGCAAGGATTAAGCTCACATATAAGGATGTAGAGCAGCTCGCTGCAGTGCTCACAAGATACACTGCTGGCTTTGGTATACTGGAGGTGCTGCTTGCAGATCAGAAGCTCCAGGACATATATGTGAATTCGCCTATAGAGAAGCAGCCTATCCTAGTATCACATGAGAACTGGGGAGAGTGCAGGACAAATATAATACCCACAATGGAGGATGCAGAGGCATGGGCCACAAGGCTGAGGATACAGTCAGGAAGGCCTCTGGACGAGTCAAACCCTGTGCTGGACACTGATCTAGCAGTACCTGGTGGCTCTGCCAGGTTTGCTGTGATCACAAGAACCCTTTCCCCGCAGGGACTAGGATTCGCCATAAGGAGACATAGAGACAGGCCATGGACGCTTCCCTTGTTCATAAAAAACAGATTCATAGATCCATTGGCAGCTGGTTTATTCTCATTCCTGATAGACGGTTCTGTAAGCCTGCTTGTTGCAGGCGGAAGGTCAGGGGGTAAGACATCATTCCTTGGTTCTCTGATGCTTGAGATACTTCCCAAGACACGAATAGTCACAATAGAGGACACTCTGGAGCTCCCAATCCAGCAGCTACTGAGCATGGGCTACAATATAGCGAGCCTGAAATCCAGGTCTGTCATAACAAACGTGGAGACTGAGATGAAGGCTGAGGAAGCCCTGAGGACAGCTCTGCGTCTGGGTGATTCTGCCATGATCATAGGCGAGGTGAGATCCACCGAAGCGAAAGCACTTTACGAATCCATGCGTATAGGAGCCTTATCCAATGTGGTTGCAGGAACCATACACGGTGAGTCTGCATATGGCGTGTACGACAGGGTTGTGAATGACCTAGATGTCCCATCAACATCATTCAAGGCAACTGATATCATTCCAGTATGCAAGAACCTGAGATCTGCTGACGGCCTGCATAAGTTCAGGCGTGTCACAGAGGTGGCAGAGGTCAGAAAAGAGTGGGAGACGAGTCCTTTGAAGGAGGGAGGCTTTGTAAACCTGATGGAATACTCAAGCAAGGAGGACAAACTGAAACCCACAGATGTGTTCCTGAATGGAGAATCTGAGATCCTGAACAGAATAGCATCTTATGTGAAGGAATGGGATAATGACTGGTCAGTTGTCTGGGAGAACATCAAGCTCCGTGGTCGCATCAAGGAGATGCATGTCACGCTCGCGGAGAAGTTGAAAAACCCAGAGATCCTGGAGGCAAGAATTGTCGTCCTGTCAAATCAGATATTCCACAAGATCAGCGAGAATGTGAGCAAGGAGATAGGGATTGCAGACCCTGAAAGGGTTTACAATGGGTGGTATGAATGGATGAAGGAATACCTGAAGGGGAAATCAACTCTGATCTAGTTCATATACAACAACAGCTTCAAGGTTCCACTGCTCATATGTTTTTACTTTCCTGAATTCTGAGTTGGAATCGAAGTACTGTTTTTCATATTCAGTCCTACTTGGTTCTAATTTCTCTATAACTATGAATCGTATGCTCTCCTCATCAATCAGGTTCATCAGCTCTGATGGGTTCATAGGAAAGTCTATACCACGCCTTTCTGATATATAGTATATGTAAGGGTATGCGTTTGTCAGTATATTCTCATCACTTGATGTCATCTGCTTTACATCCAAAGAGGCCTGTACGAGGGAGCTGGAGGCAGTTCTATCTGCAAATGTTATTTGAAAGCCTATGGCTATGTTAATTGAGAGCAGGATAATAATCAGGATGGAGAATAAATTCTTTGATTTAATTTGATTCAAAACATCATCCATTCCAACTGCTGCAATTGTTGCATACACAGGCAAGAAGGATAGCAGATAACGGGGCTCTTTATGCGGCAGCACCAAAAACGCAGCTATTGTGATTACAAACATGACAAGAAAGATATTCATCTTCTTTCTCATGAAAAATATGCCAGCTGCTATTAGAAGCAATAGCAAACCCCATGTGTTTATGATTTGGTAGATTCCACTCAAGAAAGTATGTGTTATCTGAGATTCACCATAAACAAACATGTTGGTAGATATCAAGCCCAGGGGATCTCCGTAATAGAGAAGACCCAATACAAATAGAGGCAAGGCAACTATGAAGGACGATGCTACAAAAAGTGAAATCCTTGTAATCTTCCTACTTTTGTACAGGTCATAAATCAGATAGATGAAGTATGCTGATATAATTAGAAGTCCCATGTATCTGGTCATCAGGGCGAGCGACGAAAATGCGCCGCATAAAACAATGTATTTATTACGACCTGTTTTTTGACTCCTGAGAAAAAATATGAGGGAGAGGGATAGGAATATTATGAAAAGGGATTCTGATAAGACCTTTGTAGAAAAAAAGACAAATGAGTATGAAGTTGCTGTAAAGAATGCAGTCCACTTGGCTATCTTTTCATGCACCTCTCTGGCTGCGAAGTAAACAGCGATGATAGCAATAGCTGCTATTAACAGGGCTGCATACCTTGCTAATAACAGGGAATGGGATAATGGAGACATTAGAAAAGGAAAGACAAATGGTCTGAATGTCTCAACAGGATATCCTGGATCAAGGCTGTAGTATCCTTGAAGTATGGACTGTCCTAGTTTCATGTATACAGCTTCGTCCCACCACAGTCCTTCATTAAGAGGAATCAAAAAAGAGTTTGCTACAAGAGAAAGTGTAATTATTATGAATAATGCGTGCGATATTGATATCTTCATACATTTATCTTTCTAATATGATATAAATAAAACAAGTGGGTATCTATGATATGGGTTGCAGTGATAAATTACGTTGCATGGTTTATCTTCATTTTCATTTCCATGGTTTGGATACTCACATTACTGCAAAACAGGGAAAATGTGGAGATCAGCTCAAAAAGGAGAAGAAAACTTCCATCAGTGAGTGTGTTGATACCTGCGTATAATGAGGAAAGGAATATAAAAAATACAATAAAATCCATCTTCTCCATCGACTATCCGAAGCATCTGCTTGAAATAATAGTTGTTAATGACGGGTCGACAGACAAAACAAAAAAGATCATAACACAGATGAAGAAGCAGTATAAACTAAAAATAATCAACAATCATACCAACATGGGCAAGGCACATTCCCTCAACAGGGCATTGAAGGTTGCCAGGGGTGAACTGGTTGCATGCATGGATGCTGATTCAATAGTTGAATCTGCAATAATAAGAAAGATGATTCCATACCTTGATGATCCTAAAGTGGCTTCTGTGACACCTTCCTTGAAGGTGTGGAAAACAAGAAACTTCCTTGAACGGATGCAGCATGCAGAATATATCCTGAATGTCTTCCTAAGAAAGATGCTCTCATTTATCGACGCCATACATGTAACCCCGGGCGTGTTTTCAATCTACAGAAAAAACGTTCTTCTTGATATTGGAGGATTTGATGAGGGCAATCTGACAGAGGACATGGAAATAGCGCTTAAGATCCATGACGCAGGCTATATGATAGAAAATAACATGCATGCAAATTCCTACACGCTATGCCCTAGGAATTGGAAGGATCTCTCCAAACAGAGGATAAGATGGTACAGAGGCGCATTAAACAACTACTCAAAGTATCGCCATATGCTCTTCAATAAAAGATACGGAAATCTTGGAATGTTCTTTTTACCTGCAAATGTGTTGGCAGTTGGGGCCATAATAATAGTGTTCTTTACAATGGCTTTGAATTATATGGGAGCAGCTGCAACCTCTCTGTGGAGGGGACACCTTGTTGGCTGGGATATCATGTTGTTACTTGGTATTTTTGATATTGAAGCCTTCACAGCAACTCTCTTTTCCACCCCGTTTTTATTGGGAATTTTGGGACTGATAGTTGGAGCCTATGTCCTGTACACAAGTTTTAGCCTGGCAGAGGGAGGGGTAAAAAGCCACAAGCCAACCTACATACTGTACCTTCTCATATTCCCTCTGGTAATGATGGTTTTTTGGATTCTCGCTTTCATACACGAAGTGGCAGGCATAAAGAAGAAGTGGTAGAAGTATGTCGAAAAGAGACACCCATGTCAGGAAGAGATTTGATGCAAAGCTCCTAGTCTCAGCTTTGATAATATCAGCAATCCTTTTCATGTCAGGCTTATTCATAGGATATTCCATAAACAAGGAAAACCTTGGTTCTGTTCAAAAGAATATAGAATCAGTCACACGTTCCATTGAAAATCTACAGCTTCAGTTCCTGTTCTTTGATGTTCTAGGTGAGAATGCCACATGTCCCCTTCTTGTAGAAACATTGTCCGAGATTAATACAGAGTCTTACGACATAGGAGCTAAATTGACGCTTTCTGACACAGAAGATGGGATAAGGGACTATGCTGAGTATATAAGTCTAAAGAAGGACTATTCAAGGCTTCTGATAAGCTACTGGTTGTTATCAAACAAATTCAAGAGCGTGTGCGATCAGGATATAGACACGATAGTCTACTTCTTTTCCAAAGAATGTACAAGATGTGATGACCAGAGTTTCATTCTTACATACCTGAAAGGCAGGCTTAAGGACAAGCTTCTGATATTTGCTTTAGATGCAGACCTGGATGAGTCATCCCTTCTAGCAGTCACAGGATATTTCAATGTGACAACTTATCCAACAATGATAATAAACAACGATAAGTATGAAGGCTTTTATTCAAAGGACCAGTTATTAGAGATTCTAAACGCCACAGGCCAATAACATGAAACGATTCTTGAAATATGCTGCAGTAGGACTTTCTGGTGTGGTTGTAAATGAGGGCCTCCTCTTCCTTCTCACAGAGTATGCAGGCCTGTTCTTTCTGATCTCAAGTGTGATTGCTATTGAGATATCAATCATATCCAACTTCACATGGAATGAGCTATGGACATTTAAGGATAGAACAGTCACGCATAGGAACTTCCCGCGACGACTTGGAAAATTCAATCTGGTCTCAGTGGTGGGCATAGTACTGAATCTTTTAGTACTGTATGTAATCACCACATTCTTTGGATTCCACTACC
>JBDRNB010000036.1:0-10831 GCA_043811635.1 Candidatus Aenigmatarchaeota archaeon | reverse complement strand
AACGATGGTTCTGTAAAGCTAGTGTTTTCACCCTTTCTTTGATATGGAATTGTCAGTTCCGCTCCAAAGAGACCAGCAAGATAAAGTCTTTTTATCCATAATGGAGATTTTTTTATCCATAAGGGCACTGAGAATGGCATTCTTGATTTATTCCCTTCAGGCATTCCAAGAGACTTCATAAGAACTGAGAATGATTGGGAAAGTATAAATAGTTGAGATGATGTGCCTCTGATTCTCCTCATATTACCTCCAACTTCCTCTATTTCGCTCTCATAATGGCGTGTTTTTGTATAGTTGATGTTATAACCCAGAGAATTGATATCGTTCTTAATCTCCTCTAAATCTTCTAGTTTGCCTATTGCTCTCATACTCCAAACATCATGTTTTCTGTTTTTATTGTAATACTTTCCTAACCATCCGTCTCCTGTTAAAAAACCAAGCAGTTTTACAAGAATGGGAAGTTTTTCTGAATCCATCTTCAGAGGCAATAGTCCTTTCTCTTTTAATGTTTGTACAAGATTAGGCCTGTTTCCAACAATTTCAATTATATCATTTTCATCTACAATTATTTCAGAAGAAGGCCTTTCATATTCTACACCTTCAAATGGGTGCATTACAACAGTATCACCTTCCTTTAACTTTCCGGCTTTTATCATTTCTTTACCCGTGTATATCGGATGATCTTCTGTGAGTATTAATTTATCTCCACATGAGGTTGTTATTTTCAGTACATTACAATCAGGCATTTTCTTCATAAACAGAGCCACATGTGCATGTTTTTTCTGGGTTTTCTCCAAATCCACACATGATATTAAATCTGCAGAGAAATCTCTATTAAAATCTTTCATTTTCTTAAAAAATCCATATTTTGTCAGTATTTTTGTATCCCCGGAGACGCAGTTGATATCGAATCCTATACCTCCGGGTGAGATAACTCCCTTCTCTGCATCAAAAGCAGCCACACCACCTATTGGAAATCCGTAGCCCCAGTGGCCGTCCGGCATGCAGTATGCGTGTCTTTGTATGCCTGGAAGACATGCAACATTCGTCACCTGGTCGAACACACCATCATCCATTTGGTCTATGATAGTTTTTGTTCCGTATATTCGAGCAGGAACCTGCATGCCTGGCTTGTAGGTTTTGGGCAATTCCCATACAGTGTCAGTGACCTTTGTTAGTTGTCTTGGTGGCATTCTCTACCTCTCTGATATAATCATATGATTTTGCATATTAAATATCAATCGTGATCTGCGCTCTCCACTTGTCTTTTGTCTTTTCTATCCTGAAACCATGCATGGTGACAGCCTTAACATCATCACCCATACTCTGCTTTCCAAAATTTATCTTGTCTCCGTAACACTCTGCAACTAGCTTGTATTTCTTTCCCTTTTCGATCTTGATCTTGAACCTCTTGAATAGCAGCTGATCAACATCCTTGATGAATATCAGTTCAGATAGCCAGTCATATAAAAGCGTATCATGCGCATCTGCCTCTAAAATTATCTCTTTCTTCACCTTATCCTTCAAGGTTTTTATATCAACCATGGCAGATGTTGTGGCCAGGGCTGCAGCCTCGAATAGCTCCTCCAGACTTGAGCCTTCTGCCAGAAAAGCGATGTCAGCTATGGATACATCTTCCAGATACTTGTAGTTCATGATAACTATATACAACTCCTCTTAATATACTTTCAAAAACTTACTATATATATGGGAAAGAAACTAGACAGGTACGAGAATTATCCTGTAATAATACTTCTTATAATAGGGGTTGCCATTGTATTCTCCATATCAACAGGCAGCTCAGAGGTCCAACTGAGTGGAAACTGTGTGGATTCTGACGGCAAGGATTTTTTCACATCAGGTAACATGAGATTGGGTTTTGATACATATGAAGATAGTTGCAAGAATTTTGTCACAGCAATAGACTATTACTGTTATGGGACCACGCTTTACGCAACAGAGACATGCCCCTACACATGCCTAGATGGAAGGTGTCTCACACTTGAGCAGGCTGAAACATACTGTGGAAATGGGGTGACAGAACACTTTGAGGAATGTGATTATATGAATCAGGATGATGCAGCCGCGAAAATATGCGGAAGTAACTGCAGATTTTCTAGCTAATGCTTATTTAAAGCTTTTTCAAGAGGAATTTATATTCGTTCGAGAACAATAATTAACTGTTTCTATGGCAAAGAAGACATTCACTCTTGAAGAGGCAAACCAAACCCTTGAGGAAATAAGACCGCATGTTGAAGTTATTGTTGACATAAATGAGAAGATAATTCATACATCCAAGGATGTGGAGAATCTATTTGATATCTGGGGAGATAATGTGATGGAAAAAAACAACCCAGACCATGAAATATACTTTGAGCTGATAGAGCGAGGCTCTTTTCTGTCAAATGAGTTAAAGGAAAGGGTTATCGAGGTAGAGAAAATAGGATGCTATTTGAAGGACTTCAAACTCGGTCTGGTTAATTTCCCATTCGAACATGAAGGCAAGAAGGTATTTCTTTCATGGAAGCTTGGCGAGAAAAGTATAGACTATTGGCATGAAATGAATTCCGGGTTTTCAGGAAGAAAACGTATAGATGAATTAAACAAGCCAATTTCGCAGTGACAATGATATTATTTAAATTATACTAACAATGATTAAATGTCACTTAAGGTAATCATATGAACGGGATCTACAGCAAGAAGGGAGATAACATGGAGACTGAGCTCTTCGGTGGGCAGAAAATCTTCAAGAGCTCCCAGAGGATAGAGACATACGGAACAATGGATGAATTGAACAGCATCTTGGGTGTTGTTGCTTCTGATTTGAAACATAATGATATCAAGGACGAGATTCTGGAGATACAGAACCATCTCCACATAATCTGCGCTGAGATAGCAAACCCGGATGAGAAAAAGGAAGGGATTGTGAAAGAGGATTATGTGACATACCTTGAAAAGCTATGCGACAAGCACACACAAGAGCTGGAGCCACTGAAAAAGTTCATCCTTCCAGGAGGAACTGCAGCAGGAGCTACTCTGCACTTTGCACGGACTGTTGCAAGGCGTGCAGAAAGGGAGATTGTGAGGCTATCTACAATGTCTACAGTAAATCCGGAGATACTGAAATACATAAACAGGCTTGCTGACCTGCTCTTCATATTCTCACGTTTGGTTAACAAGAGGGAAGGAAAACCTGAGACGAGCCCCAAATACTAGACAATCTTTTTAACTCCCCTACTTAATCTATTTTTATGTTGAACCAGAATGGTTCAACTGCTATGCCATATAGAATCTACATGGAGGCATATTATGCATGATGCGGTCATAGTTCACTACGATGAGATAGGACTCAAGGGAGACAACAGGCCCTTTTTCGAGAAGAGGCTGGTGGAAAACATAAGAACAGCCCTGAAGGGATTGAAGTACAAAGATGTGAGAAGGCCTCATGGAAGAATTGTTATACAGCTGCAAAAATCAGATGCAAGCAAGGTTAAAAGCAGGCTGGAAAGGGTTTTTGGGATCAATCATTTCTGCTTTGCTCACGAAGCAGTGTCTGATTTGGATGATATCATAAAAACAACAATGAAGAACCTCAAGGCACGGAAGTTCTCTACATTCGCAGTTCGCGCAAAAAGGGCAGACAAGAGGTTTGAACATACCTCAAACGAGATAAACAGCAAGGTTGGCGCTGCAGTTGTGAAGGAGCTGAAGAAGAAGGTAGATCTCACCAAGCCAGATACCACAGTATATATAGAGGTGCTGGAGAAGCAGTCATTCATCTATTTTGACAAGCATGCAGGTCCTGGGGGGCTTCCTGTGGGAGTAAGCGGAAAGGGAATCTGCCTGCTCTCAGGTGGAATAGATTCTCCTGTTGCTGCCTACAAGATGCTCAGCCGCGGGCTAGACCTGGATTATGTTCATTTCCACAGCTACCCAATCACCAAAAAACAGTCCATCATGAAGGTGAAGAAGATATTCAAGTTATTGACTATGTACCAGCCCAGGGCAAGGTTATATCTAATCCCATTTGCAGACATACAGAAGCATATAGTATCAGAAACGCTTGAATCATACAGGGTGATACTATATAGAAGGATGATGCTCAGGGTTGCAGAGGAGATGGCAAAGAAAACAGGGGCAAAGGCGATTGTCACAGGCGAGAGCCTGGCTCAGGTGGCTTCCCAGACAATGGCAAACATGACGTCCATACAGGACGCAGTGAATATGATAATCATGAGACCACTTCTTGGCGCATCCAAGAAGGAGATAATCAAGACAGGAGAAGAGATGGGCACATACAAGATCTCCATAGAGCCGCATGAGGATTGCTGCAGCCTTTTCGTCCCCAAGCACCCGGAAACACGAAGCGCTGTCAAGAAGGTTCAGGAGCTCGAGGGCTTCCTGGATGTGGACAAGCTGGTAGCAGACGCTGTGAATAGAACAGAAGATATGAGCAGCTAGGATACATTTTTAAAGACTCACCTGCTATTTATGACTATTATGATTAGTTCTAGCAAAATGAAAAGCCGAATACTCAAAGGAACGAGGTTGGAGGAAGGCATAACACCTAACTATTCAGGTCTGGGTCTGGCGAATATTGTGCCTTCTGTATGCAAGATACTAGGTGCGCCCTTACCAAACCAGAATATTCTATCAGACGATATTGTTGATTATGATGAGATGAAGGATATCAAGGAAGTTGTCTTCCTGCTTGCAGATGGTATTGGGTATAACAATCTCCTGTGGGAGATGAAGCAGCATAAGCTTAACTTCTCCAGACACAAGGACGAAATCATACCACTAACCTCAATCTACCCTTCCACAACAACAACAGCTCTGGCAACGCTTGCCACTGGAGCCACACCACAGGAGCATGGCATCATGGGCTACAAGCTGTTCTTGAAGGAGTTTGGATTGATTTCAAACATGATCAGCTTTGCACCAATACTTGGTTATGTTGATTTCATGGCGCTTGGTATTGATCCATACAAGTTCCTTGGAATTGACACAGTTTACAAGCACATGAAGTCAAATGGGATTGAGCCGAATGTGATGCTTCCAAAGACGTACAAAAATTCTGCGCTGACAAACATGCTGTACAGAAATGCGAACATCATAGGATATTCAAGCTACTCCAGGATGTTCTCCAGGGTCAGGAAAGCCCTGGGAAAGAAGAAGACACACAAAAAGAGATTCACGTACATCTACTGGGATCTCTATGACACCCAGGCACACATAAACGGCATAAAGACAGAAAAGTCGTCTGAGGTTGTCAAGACACTTGACACCAATTTATTTGAGGATCTGATGGACAAGATAAACAAGCCAGATACATTGTTCATAATGTCAGCTGATCATGGATTTGTAAATATAGATGACACATACTTCTTCCACGAGCATGAAGAATTGATGGACATGCTGATCATACCTCCAAGCGGAGAACAGAGGTTCTCCTACTTGTTTGTCAAGAACGGAAAGCTTGATGAGGTGAAAGCTTATGTGAAGAGTAACCTCAATAAACAGGCATTCGCAATAGAGTCAGAGAAGGCTATCAAGATGGGGTTGATGGGCTTGAATGATCCAAGGAAGGAGACAATTAACCGAATGGGCGACCTTATTCTCATCCCAAAGAAGAACGATGCATTCAATTATGCATACACTATAGAGGACATACTAATCAGGATGAAGGCCAACCACGGCGGCATATCAGAAGACGAGATGCTGGTTCCCTTCTTCATGAAGAGAATGGGCAATGTTTAAATCCCTGAAACAAAAGCTATTTGTATGGAGAAATACATCAAGATAGAGGATGAATTCGAGGGCAGTCGAGTAGATAAGGTATTTACGACAGATTTGTTATCAACTGAATTCTACATAACAAATACAATAGAACAGATAAAGGGTAGTGATAAAACTCCTGCCTTTAATGTGGGTATTGGTGGAAGCATATATGGTGATCCAATAATACATAAGAGCGTTATTTACTTTGGTTGTTGCGACAAAAAATTATATGCTGTTTCTCTTGGTGGTAAGAAACTTTGGACATTCGAAACCAACGGGATTGTAGGATGCCCAAATGTCCAGAATGATAGAATTTATTTCGGCTGTTTTGATGGTAATATATATTGTATAGACTTGGAAGGAAATCTGATCTGGAAATATCCAATAAGGGAGAAGATAATAAGCAAGCCGGTCATTGTTGATGATAAAGCAATCTTTGTTGCAAAAGACGGTTACGTGTATGCCATATCTACAGAAGGCAAACTTGTTTGGAAATTCCAGACACTAGGACAGATAAGTGCGGATCCTTTCCTGTATAATAACACAATATACGTGAGTTCAGATGGTCACAAAATATACGCAATAACTCTGGATGGAAAAAGAAAATGGGATTTCACAGCACGTGGTTTTACTATGGGAGCGCATGTTGATTCAAGTGGTGTCTATTTCGGATCAATGGACAAGACATTCTACTGTCTGGATCTTGATGGAAACAAAAAATGGGAATTCAGTACAAGCGAAAGGATACTTAGAAAAGCAACAGCCTTCGAGGATATAATCTACTTCGTATGCCTGGACGGTAATTTGTATGCACTTAGAAAGAATGGAAAATTGAAATGGAAATTTCCAACATCAAGTGCGTTGATATCACTTCCGGCATTTGATGATAGAAATATTTATCTCGGATCAACTGATGGCAATATATACTGCATAGATCGTGAAACTGGAAAAGAGAAATGGAAGTTCTCTTCAGGTGGCATGATTGTTGCAAATATGACTTCGGAGGGAGATACAGTCTTTGCGGGCGGATGGGACTGTAGGATGTACGCCATAAGCAAGAAGGGAGAACTTGTTTGGACGTTCCCCACGAGCCTGAGTTACATAGCTCCTGTTGACGTGGAAACACCACAAGAAGATGTGAGGAGCTTACAGATTGTGTGGAATGAGGAAGTCGAGAAAGTGGATGACAAGTACAAAGAGAAGGAGATCAGGGAGCTTGGAGGCTATCAGATGCTAAGCAGCTACATACAGAAATCAGACTACACAGGTCGTGACAGGAAGAAGAGATACGGATAATACGGCTATAAACGGGGATTTTTCTCGACAATCAGTCTAGTGTGACACCTACATTTAAATAGGTTTGTGACTGAATTATTAAGTTAAGGAATAAGCCTATGGAAAAGACGGTAAATGACTTTTCTTGGAAGATTGCAGGAGCAGCAGGTGATGGCATACTTAATGCAGGCCTACTGATGTTTGCAAAGACGTGCGTGCGAAGCTGTTTGTATGTTTTTGCAAGTGCGGAGTATCCTTCACTGATCCGTGGAGGACATAACCACCTTGATGTACGTGTGAGATTGACACCAGTTCATTCGCACACGAAAGGTGTTGACATACTTGTTGCTCTGAATGAGGAAGCAATTACAAAGCATCAGCACAAGCTCACGCCCAATGGTGCTATCATCTATGATGGAACCAAGATCAAAGCTGAGAATGTAAGAGATGATGTAAAATTATACAATGTTCCATTGGAGGAGATTGCAGTTGCGCATGGAAACAAGATCATGAGAAACACTGTTGCCATTGGAGTCACATTCTCTCTTTTGGATGGTGATCTGAATGTGTTTAATGATGTTATAAGAACAACGTTTGGGAGGAAGGGAGAAGAGGTTGTTCAGGCAAATATAAACGCTGCGAAAGCGGGTTTTGATTATTTGAAGAAAAACTTCGAGAATAATTTCAAGATAAAGATTGATAGATGTATTGGAAAAAATATCTTTTTATCAGGGCATGAAGCCCTCAGCCTCGGAGCACTCAAAGCAGGCTGCAAGTTCTTTGCAGGATATCCTATGACACCTGCATCCTCAATCATGCATAACATGGCCTCTTATGAAAAGCCGTACAACGTGGTCGTGAAACACACAGAAGACGAGATAGCGGCAATTAATATGGCTGTTGGAGCAAGCTTTGCTGGCGTCAGATCCATGACTGCAACATCTGGCGGCGGTTTTTGTTTGATGACTGAAGGATTTGGTCTTGCAGCTCAGACAGAGACACCATTGGTTGTTGTAGAATCCCAGAGGCCTGGCCCTGGAAGCGGGATGGCTACGCACACTGGTCAGGGAGATCTCAAATTCATGCTTCATGCATCAACAGATGAATCACCAAGGGTTGTAATGGCTCCTGGTGATGTGGACGAGTGCTTCTACAAGACCATAGATGCATTCAACCTTGCTGACAAATACCAGATACCTGTGATAATCATGACTGACAAGTATATCGGAGAAAGCTACAGAACAACCACAGAGTTTGATACATCAAAAGTCAAGATAGAGAGAGGCGAGATCGCAAAGGATCCCAAGGAGCCTGACTACAAGAGGTATAAAAACACAGAATCCGGAGTCTCGCCAAGGTCAATACCTTCCCAAGAGGGAGGCATGCACATAGCATCCAGTTATGAACATAGTGAACATGGGTTTGAAACTGAAGAGGAAAAGGTAAGGATTATGATGCATAACAAGAGGTTCCGAAAGTTTGAAAACCTGAAAAAGGAGATCCCTCCACCCAAGCTTCAGGGACCTGAAGACGCTGACATAACAATCATTTCATGGGGATCAACCAAGGGATGCGTTACAGAGGCCATGAAACTGCTTGAGAAGGATGGGATTAAAACTAACCATCTTCATGTTCTTTACATAAGCCCTTTCCATGAGAAGGAGATCGGAGAGATAATAAGAAAGGCCAAGAAAACAGTGATTGTCGAGAACAACAAGACTTCACAGCTTGGAAGTGTAATCAAGGAGAATACTGGGCTGGATATTGATCATAAGGTATTGAAATATGACGGAAGACCATTCTATCCTGAAGAAATCTATCAGGGAATAAAGGAGATAGCATGACAGATTCCACATTATCTGAATTGACACCAAAGGAATTACCTACATGGTGTCCTGGCTGCGGAGATTTCAGCATACTAACGGCATTGAAATCCGCACTGGCAGAATTGAATATATCAAGAAAGGACGTAGTTACAGTTTCCGGCATAGGATGCGGCTCCAAGCTTCCACATTTCATCAGAACATACGGATTTGAAGGGCTGCATGGACGGATACTTCCTGTTGCAACAGGTGTCAAGCTTGCAAACAATGATCTTACAGTGATAGGCATAGGCGGTGATGGGGACGCCTATGGTATTGGGGGAAATCACTTCTTTCATATTCTCAGGAGAAACATAGACATTACATATATAGTACAGGACAACGCGATCTATGGCCTGACAAAGGGTCAGACATCGCCTACAAGCGAACAGGGATTCAAATCAATCTCAACACCATCAGGTGTCCTGGAGGAGCCTGTGAATCCAATCCTGATGGGGATTTTTGGCGGCGCCACATACGTAGCTCGCGGATATGGTTATGACGTGAACCACCTGAAGAAGCTGATAATAAATGCAATCAAGCACAAAGGATTCTCTATCATAGATGTCTTCCAGCCATGCCTGACATACAACAAGGTAAATACAGCTGACTGGTACAATAAGCGTGTGTACAAGCTCGAAGACAAAGGCCACGATCCAACAGATAGGACACAGGCACTGGCAAAGGCCCAGGAGTGGGGAGATCAAATACCTATTGGCCTGTTCTATAAGGCAGACAAACCAACATATGATCAGGGTGTCTTCCAGATAACTGAAACACCCCTCGCAAAACATGACATCAAAAACATTGACATCTCAGAGGTCATGGAGAAGTACAGGTAGTCTTTACAAAATAAATATTTTCAATATAAAAGAGATTCATGGAAATTAATGTTGTCACATCTAATCATGGAAAATTTCTTGAGATAGAAAAAATTCTGAAGAAACATGGAATTAATGCTTCTCACATAAATCTGGATGCTGATGAAGAGGGCAATACACTGGAAGAGAGATGCCTCTCAAAGGCCAGAAACGCTTTTTCTTCAGTTAAGAAGCCTTTGATAGTTGATGATACAGGAGTGTTTTTCGAGGCTTATGAGAACTTTCCGGGCCCTTTCCCGAAAAAGGTGTTTCAAGAACTTGGTTTGGATGGCATCTTGAAAAAACTAGAAGGCAAGAGACGTGATGCGTATTTCAAGTCTCTTATCTGCTATATGGATGAAAATGAAACCCTCATATTTGAAGGTGTTGTTCAAGGAATAATCTCGGAATTCATTTATGAGGGAGGTCACGAAGCCTTGCCCTATGATCGTATCCTCATCCCATCTGATCACACTAGACCCTTTTGCGAGTTTACAAGAGAAGAGAAAAACATGATATCCCACAGAGCCAAGGCTGTGGAGAAGTTCGCTCAATGGTTTTGTTCTCGAGTATCTTAAGCATTTAAATAACTCAAAATAAAGAATTTAACCAGTTGAGTGATAGCATGCCAAAAGAATATGACGCCATTATAATTG
Organism: Candidatus Aenigmatarchaeota archaeon; assembly: GCA_043811635.1. Classification (GTDB taxonomy): domain Archaea; phylum Aenigmatarchaeota; class Aenigmatarchaeia; order QMZP01; family QMZP01; genus JBDRNB01. The sequence goes on along the minus strand of JBDRNB010000036.1, from coordinate 397 downwards.
GTGCAGGACCTGCAGGTTCCACATGTGCAGCGTTCTTAGGACAGAAAGGACATAAGGTTCTGCTAGTAGACAAAGAGAAGTTCCCACGGGACAAAACATGTGGGGATGCAATCTCAGGTTCTCTCAAGACACAGGAAGCTCTAAACCTCACACCACTTGTCAAGAAGAAAACACATGCAGAGGTGCACAGGGTTGTGTTTTCTGCACCGAATGGGAAGGTGATTGACATACCTTTCAACAGCGTGGGGTATGTGTGCAGAAGGCAAATATATGACAACCTGATATTCGAGAAGGCAAAACAGCATGTTGATGTTCTTCAGGAGTTCACAGTGACTGACTTAGTCATGGAAGGAAAATATGTAAGAGGTATAAAAGGCAAGACCTACAAGGGAGTAGA
>JBDRNB010000035.1:0-8353 GCA_043811635.1 Candidatus Aenigmatarchaeota archaeon | reverse complement strand
TCTTTGGATATCTGGGTCTGGTAGATACTAAATGTATTAATTTCAAAGATACTATATTAATTATGCGACTTATAATTTGTGGTGGTGGAAGTTTAGGCACCAAGTTGGCTGATGTCTTTGTAAAGGAAAAGAATGACGTTATCATGATTGAGAAGAATAGTATCATAGCTGAAAAGCTTGGTGAGAAGCTTGATGCACTTGTTCTTCATGGAGATGCATCTGATATAAAAATATTGAAGGATGCTGGTATTGAGAACTGTGATGCATTGCTTGTTGTAACAAGCGATGACAAAACAAATCTATTGATATGTGAGATTGCTAAATCATTCAAGGTTGGTAAGATTATCTCGCGTGTGAATGACGCAGAGAATGATGGGATATTTATGAAACTTGGCATAACAAGTGCCATAAACACAACAACAACAGCTGTCGTTTCTTTCAAGAAAGCGATCCAGGATCCAGGAAAGAGAATCATAGGTTTGATTGCAGGAGATCAGGCTGGCATCTATGAGAGGCTTGTCACCAAGAAATCACAGGTTCTGAACAAGAAGATAAGTGAGTTTCCAACAAACATGGCAGTGTGTGCAATACAGAGGAATGGTGAATATATCTTCCCAAAACAGGGCACTGCACTTCAGGAGGGAGACATAGTTACTATCAGTGCAGGTATACAGCTTTTGAACAATGTGGATAAATTGTTTGGCTTGAAATAATTATTTCATCAATTCCCCTAGTAGGATAGTTGCAAAAGATCCTTTTGGTAAAAAGAATCTTAACTTGATATTATCATTCACTTTCTTCAACTCCACATTATTTATAGGAACCCTGAGGAATCTTCTTGTTCCCGGCTGTGTGAATTCTATTTCATTATCAATAACATGATTCTCCAGCTCTTTTGACGCTCCCTTTGGTATAGTCATCTTCTTCCCAAAGATTGGTCCTGTTGGACTTATCTCGAATCTTTCTAGCCTCTCCTGCTCCTTGGCTAAATCCTCTACTATAAACAAGCCTCCTGTATCATGCTTCTTTGCAACATCTCCATGTAAGAATCTATCCATCATCCCCTTCTCTATTCTTATGTCCAGATATTTGTTGAAGAGGTATGAAGTGTATGCAGATATCATCATGCGTTTAAGCCGTGGCTGAATCCTTTTCCTTGGATTAAGTAATATCTGTCTGCCTCTTTCTATATTCTGCGCATCAACACCGAATCTCTGCTCTCCATAGTAGTTTGGCATGCCCCTTTTTTGTAGTATTTCCAATGTCTGCTTTGCGTTCTCGTAAGCGTCTGACTTTATGTCCTGGATTATAATTGTGAATATATTTCCCTTTAGATGTGATGTGCGAAGCTTGTTTGTATGATTCTGATGTTCAAGTATATGGAAGTCCTTGCTCATATTATTCAAGAGTTCTTCATTAAACCTGGATGCTGGTATGGAAATCCATTGCTTTGTGACTGCTTTCTTGTCCTTCCATCCAGCAACTCCAACCTCAGCATCCTTTAAACCAAAAACCCTTTTCAGTTCAGCAATAAGATCCAGTGTGGTTTTGTTTATTTTTTCTATGTACATGTATGTATGATCTCCCTCTCCAGATGGGCTGTACAATGGCACTTCTTCTACAATAAAATCTTCTGGTTTTTCCTTTATTCTTCCCCCTGTTCCTGGAGTTTTTGTTAGATACATGATATCAAATGCTTTTTATTTAACAGTCCAATTATAAACATGGAGAGAAATACTAAATTTGTTATCGGAGGCTTGTTATTATTTATTAGCTTATTTCTCAAGGACTGGGTTATATCTATTATGATGGTTCCGCCTCCTGGCGCTGGAATTGCTATATTTGTTCCACCACTACTGATGTTTGTTGTTCTGGTGATAGGTCTGCTTTTGGTGGCTGATTCTATCTTTGAATAACTAGACCCTGAACTTTCTTATGAAATTTTTTATCACATCTGACAGATTTGGCTTTCCTAGCTCCTGTAGTTCGTAGGTTACGCGAACTATGGGCTTGTTCACTTTTAATATCTTACTGAGGTCTATTGGAGTGGCTGAAAGAACTAGATCGCATTTTGTCCTGTTGATTATATTTTCGAGCTCTTTTATCTGCTTCTTTCCATAACCCATTGCTGGAAGCACCATGTTCAGATGAGTGAACTTCTTATATACCTGTTTTATGCTGCCAACTGCATAAGGTCGTGGATCAACTATGACTGCATTTGTATGATGCGCTGCTATTATGCCTGCCCCATATGGCATTTCCCCATGTGTAAGTGTTGGGCCGTCCTCTATGACGAGAACCTTCTTGCCTGTTATGTTTGACTGTATGGTTATTGGTGATGCTGCATCAATTATCCTTGCATTTGGATTCACCTTTCTTATGTTGTCCTTAACTATCTTTATATTCTCCTTTGCAGCAGTTCCTTCTTTGTTGATGACCACAACATCAGCCATTCTTAGGTTTACTTCTCCTGGATAATATGATAACCCGTGGCCGGGCCTGTGTGGATCTGCGACAACCACATACAAATCAGCCTTGTAAAAACACACATCATTGTTGCCGCCATCCCATACTATAACATCCGCCTCCTTTTCTGCCTCTCTTAGGATTGCATTATAATCAACACCAGCGTAGACGACTGTACCATTCTTAACATGTGCTTCATACTCCTCTCTTTCCTCTATTGTGCAATCATGTTTTTCGAAATCTGAGTACTCTGCAAATCTCTGAACTGCCTGCTTCACAAGATCTCCATATGGCATTGGATGCCTTATCACCACAACCTTTTTGCTGTATTCTTTTAGCAGCTCTACAATTCGTCTTGTCGTCTGGCTCTTTCCACTACCTGTCCGGATTGCAGTAACTGATATTAAGGGTTTTTTTGGTTGGATCTGTGTCGTTTTAAGTCCCATTAGTTTGAAGTCTGCGCCTGCAGCAAGAACCTCACTTGCTTTGTTCATTACATAATTATAAGGAAGGTCTGAATAAGCAAGTATGACCTCATCTATCTTGAATTTTTTTATAAGCTCCCTTAGTTTCTCTTCCATGTATATTGGGATCCCCTTTGGGTATAGCTTTCCTGACAATTCTTTTGGGTATGTTCTTCCATGTATGTTTGGTATTTGTGTTGCTGTGAAACAAACAACCTCATACTCATGATTATCTCTGAAGAATACGTTAAAATTATGGAAATCTCTTCCAGCTGCACCCATGATGATTACTTTTTTCCTCATCTTAACACCTTGTATATATTACTTATAAGATCTGTGGCAGTTAAACTTGGCCCAATTTCTTTTGATAATCTATTGCCAACTTGTCCATTTATATATGCCCCTGCACAGGCTGACTCAAATGGCTTGTTTCCCAATGCGAGTAATGCGCCGCATATTCCGGCAAGGACGTCTCCTGTCCCTCCAACAGTCATGTACGGGGTTCCTGTTTTGTTTACTGCAATGTTGATCCCGTTTGAAATAACATCCACATGTCCCTTGAGTAGAACAGTTGTTCTGTGTTTGCTTGTGAACATATGCACAAGTTTTGTCCTGTTGATTATGTTGTTGTCTGGAATGTGATCCGAGAGCACCTCGAACTCATACGCATGTGGCGTTATTATGTGGTTCTCTTTTAGTAGTTCTGTGTTCTTCATGAATGCGTATATTGCGTCTGCGTCTATAACACAAGGAATGTTTGTTTTTTGCAGGAATTGTAGAACAAAATCAAGGCTTTGTTTGTTTCTACCTAAACCAGATCCTATTACAACTGCATCAACGTTTTTTGTGATTTCTAAAACTTCTCTTAGATGCGCTCTTGTGATAAAATTACCAGTTAATGGGTATGTTATAAGATCTGGTGAGAAGGCTGCTACGATATCAGCTGCTCGTTTGGGCGCTATAACTGTTGCTAAATCTGCTCCTGCTCTGAGAGATGACAGTGCAGCAAGCCCAGGTGCGCCTGAGTATCTTTTGCTCCCTCCTATCACTGCAACATGTCCATGATTCCCTTTATGTGACCATGACTGTCTTTTCATGTACACATGTTTCAAAATTGATTTTGTAACAATCCACATAATATGTCTCTCCACAACCACCGAATCTATTTGGTGGTTTCCGTGTGACATAGCTATTGAACCAAAGGTTCAACATAATATCACTTAATAACTGTTCCCCTGAATTTCTTTTTGTTTAATGCCTTATCTAAGTTTTCCATATCCTTTCCATTCATTATGATCACTTCCAATCCCAGCTTCTCTGCAAGTTTTGCTGCAACTGGATCGAACGGAGCGTTCAGTCCTGGGTGCCATTCATCCCCAACCAGCTTTCTGAAGTCTTTCCAAGAGATTTGTTTTATGGGAACACATCCTTCATGTTTGTTTGGATCCTTATCGCAAACGTAATCTATATTTGAGAGGTTGAACACCTTTTTTATGTTGAACTTCTTTGCAAGCAAGACCGCATCGTAATCTGTTGAGAATCCTGGCTTCCATCCAGAAGCTATAAGTATATTATCTCTTACCTTAACGTCTCTTTTTGGGTTTTTTACTATGTTTGGATGTGCATGCTTTCTGAATATGGTTCTGAGTAGATGTGCATTAAGTCGAGTGGAATGGATACCCAACCAGTCAAGATCGTCCCTTAATAAATCTATCACATCAGACGCAGCTTCCTGATATCTTCTTGCTGTTTTGCCGCCGCCGCATATGATGACGAATCTTGTTCCATTGTTTACATGCTTTACAATAAGCTTCTCAAAACTTTTTAGAAAATCTGTATCGATATGATCAGGCGCTATCAGAGATCCTCCAAGTGAGATTACTACATCCATTGGGTATTATTTGGAAGAGATTGTTAAAACCTTTTTAGATACTCTTTTTTGAGGAGAATATACTCCTCTGCATTTTCCTTTATTTGCCTCAGGTTATTTGCTGTTATCTTTCTTACAACCTTTGCAGGAACTCCAACAACCAGACTTCTTGGGGGGATCTTTGTGTTTTCTGTTATAACAGCCCCTGCTCCTATGATTGATTCCTTTCCTATTACACAGCCATTGAGTAGTGTGGCTCCCATTCCTATAATACAATCAGAATTGATAGTGCATCCATGCACGCATGCGTCATGCCCTACAGTCACTCCGTCCTTTATCAAAACAGGGTGGTGACCACACCCGTGAATTGTTGTGCAGTCCTGTATGTTTGTATTTTTCCCTATTGTTATGGTTGACTCGTCTCCTCGCACAACAGAATTAAACCACACACTGCTGTTCTCTCCTATGATTACATCGCCTATTATGTCTGCTGATGGGGCTATAAATACTGTTTTATGTATATTCGGCCGTTTGTCCTTGTATTTGTAGATCATAAATAGTATTTTGTTTCAAATGTAATAAAATAGTTGGTTAATTAACTTTTAAAGATATTAACCATACGTTAAAATATGGTAAAAGATTTTTTTGATATAACAAAATATCCTGATATTCATCAAAGATTTTTAGAAAAGGAGATGAAATTAACAATCAGATTTGTAAAGAATTCTAAAGGGGTTTTAGATGTTGGTTGTGGAATAGGTAGAATGATTCCTTCTATTGCAAATATAGTAAAAGACTATGTGGGAATAGACACCAATAAAACTTATCTTAAAATCGCAAGAGAGCGATCAAAAAAATTCACAAATGTCAAAGTTATAGAACAAGATGTTCATAAACTATCCAATACATTCAAGCCAGAAAGTTTTGATAAAGCAATCGCTCTATGGCAGACGATAGCTTGCGTCAAGTATGATAAAAAGGCTATTCGGGAGATTGCCAAAGTAACAAGGAATGGATTTCTTTTCACACTTTTTATTAAAGGAAGCCTTAAAGAAAGGACGGCATATTATGATGCACTTGGTCTAGAATATACCACTGATGAAAAAACAGAGACAATATTTTCACCACAGTGGGGCGCAAGTCGTGCATATTCTAAAGAAGATATAGAAAAATTAGTTGAGGGCACAGGCTTCATTATTGAAAAAATGAATTTAATTGATAATATTGCATATGCGATTTTTCTAATAAAATAGTTGGTTAATTCAATCCGCATCAATCTGGGCTTTCTGTAATTTATCTGAGTAGTCTACGTAGACTGTCTTTATTTCACTGAATTCATCAATCCCATGGATTCCTGCTTCCTTGGTGTGACCTGTTCCCTTAACCCCCCCAAAGGGTAAGTGGACTTCTGAGCCTATTGTGCTTGAGTTTATGTATGTCAATCCTGCCTCTATATTTTGAATTGCCTTGAAAGCTGGGCCTACGCTTTTTGTGTATATTGCAGAACTGAGTCCGTATTTAATATTATTCATTACTTCAATTGCTTCGTCCAGGTTTTTAACTGGAATAAGGGAGAGAACAGGTCCGAATATCTCTTCCTGTGCAATCCTCATGTCTGGATCAACGTCTGTGAACAATGTGGGTTGGTAGAAAAATCCTTTATTTCCATGGTAATCCCCGCCACATATGAGCTTTGCTCCTTCTCTCTTTCCTATCTGCACATATCCATGCGATTTATCTGCAGCTGCCTTGTTGATCAGAGGACCTACATCTGTTGTTTTTTGAAGGCCGTCTCCAAGCCGGAGTTTGTGTATCCTGTTAATCAACATTTCTTCTAGCTTGCTTTTTACATCTTTATGAACTATGATGCGTGAGGTTGCTGTACATCTCTGGCCTGTTGTTCCAAATGCCCCCCAGATGATGCCATCAAGGGCTAGATTAAGATCTGCGTCATCCATAACTATGACGCCGTTCTTTCCTCCAAGCTCTAACCCCACCTTTTTCAGGCCAGCTTCCCGTATGATAAACTCTCCTGTTTCTCTTGAACCGGTGAAGGAGATTCCTCTGATGTCCAAATGTCTTACTATGGGAGTTCCTACATCCCTTCCTGATCCAGTGACCATGTTCACAACCCCTGGTGGCACTCCTGCCTTCTCAAGAAGCTCCATAAATCGTATTGCACATAAAGGGGTGTCTGTCGCTGGCTTGAACACAACAGTGTTTCCGCAAATCAATGCTGGTAGAATCTTCCATGCAGGTATTGATGTGGGAAAGTTCCATGGTGTGATCAGGCCGAAGACTCCGACAGGCATTCTGACTGTCATCGCAAACTTCTCTCTCAACTCAGATGTTGTTGTGTGCCCGAATAATCTTCTTCCCTCAGATGCGAAATAATCTGCAGTGTCTATTGCTTCCTGCACATCTCCCCTGCCTTCTGAGATTACCTTGCCCATCTCCTGTGTGACAAGCCTTGCCAATTCTTCTTTATGCTTTCTGAGTAGAAGAGAAAAGTTGAATAATATTTCGCCCCTCTTTGGTGGAGGAACATCCTTCCATTTCTTGTACGCAAGATTGGCTGCAGCCACTGCCTTGTTCACATCTGTTTCATTTCCTTGTTGAAACTTCGCAAGCGGCTTTTCATTGGCAGGGTTTATGCTTTTGAATGTCTTTCCTGAAGTAGAGTTAATCCATTTGCCGTTAATAAAAATCTTGTATGTTTTCATTAGTTAATTATTGTTTTTGTTAATTAAATGATTCTATCTCTTTCCATATTCTACCAAAACACGCAAAGCCTTTGCTGCTCCGCGTGGGTATGAGAATGTTGGAACTCCGAAATCCTCGAGTGATTTTTTCAAAACCTCTGTGTACCTTCCTCCCGAAGATATAACAATCAATGGTTTTGTTTTTCTTTCTGCCGCCTCTGATATCACGTCAACCACGTCCGGTGTTAGAGCAGGGACCTGGAATAAAACTATAACAACAACTATATCCACATTGGGATCATCCATTGCTGCGTTGACTGCTTCTCTGTACCTTGGTGTGTCTGCATCTCCTGTGAGGTCCATTGGATTTTTGAAAGAAACATAAGAAGGGAATATCTTTTTCAATTCATTTATTGTTTTTTCCTCCATTTTTGCAAGCTTAAGCCCGTATTTTATCAGCCAGTCTGATGTTAAAACCCCGAAACCTCCTCCATCTGTTATTATCTGGACTCGATTTCCTTTTGGTTTTGGTTGTGTAGAAAGCGTACGTGCGTAGTCAAATATCTCCTCCAATCCCTCTGCCTGTACTACTCCTGCCTGCTTGAATGCTGCGCTGTAAACCTCTGCTGCGCCCGCAAGTGATCCTGTATGTGAGGCAACTGCCGCTGTTCCTTCTGTTGTTGTTCCACCCTTCAGAACTATTATTGGTTTTTTACCGGAGATCTTCCTTGTTGTTTCGTAAAACTTTCTTCCTTCTTTCACTCCTTCGAAGTATGCGCATATTACATTTGTTTTTTTGTCGTTTGCTAGATATTCTGTAAGATCTGCCTCGTCTATATCTGTGGCATTTC
>JBDRNB010000034.1:0-8111 GCA_043811635.1 Candidatus Aenigmatarchaeota archaeon | reverse complement strand
AAGAATGGAGACGTTATTTCGAAGCGCGCAACGGGCGCGAAAAGCCAGATAAAGATAGCAGTGAACCAGATGGAAAGTTGCAGAAACCCTAAAGTAACAATGGATGGAAACATACAAGAAAAGAATGTGATTTTGTTCTCAACAGCTTTGTGGGGCTACGATTATCCATCACAACACACATTCCAATTGTACTGCGACAAGGATGGAGATGGTATACTCAAAGAGAGCGAACGTGTCAAGAACGCGATAAAAAACATAGAATATCTTGTACCAAACACTGATATGAGTAGTCCACAGTATTGTACGTGTTCCGGTGATCAGACTACTCCATATAATCAGCAGTCGCAAACAGATATTACCACACCATCTACCGACCTGGCCATCACGCTCTCTGACAGCAGCTCTGGCGGTAATGCAAACTATGACATAGACGGCACGGTCTATGCAAAGGTCATCAACATACCAAGTGAGGCAGCTTTCTGTCAAATCCTGTGGCAGAAGAAGGAATTGTTTGGAATAGAATGGCTTGATAAGCTTGCTGGAGACGAGGAATCAAACGTCGTTCCAGACAAGGAAAATTACATGCATGAGTATGGTGGTGGCACATACATAGCACGTGCCACAGTATCATGTTACGAGAGCGCAGACAAAAAGGTTGTAATAAAATCAACCACAGACTCTATCAATGTGGATACAGAAAAGCCTGTAAACAAGATAAAGGAAATCCTATATTACAGATCTGATCCTGAAAACCTTGCAAAAACTGAGATCCAAATAAAGCTGGAGCCAAAGGATAAGGGAAGAGACGGTACATCAGGCATAAAGGAATGCACGATTCAGTGGGGTGATGGCACTTCCACAAATACTGGTACTTTCACTCTCAATGGACATATGTATAGTGGAGCAGGCAATCACAAAATCTCTTACTTCTGTGAAGACATGGCAGGACATACTGGTACTGACGCTGTGATTTTAGATAGAACAAAGATGGTTTAGTTCTTTTTTACATGCAAACACCAATTATATAACATGAGACTACTCTGGCTTGGGCCTGTGGTTATGGCGGTATGTATGATTCTGTTTGTGCAGCAGGTGCAGGGATTGCAGCTGACTAACAACATGTACTTCTCCATAACTGAGAATGCGAGCAAATGTGTTGACGTGATTCTGCCTGATGACCTAGGGTATTCGTCTCCGGATAAGATTGATTATATAATCAGCAGCACAGATGATGATGACTGGGTTGACATAAGTAGTGAGAGGGTGCGGACAGATGAGGAGAACCCTGTTATATTTCCAGTGTGCTTTTCCGGTTTTATGAAGCAGGTAGGTGACTGTTCTGATCCGTTTGTCGTAAGCATCTACTCGCCTGACCTTGACAAGAAGCGTGACTTCAATGTGGGTGTCTGCGTGTCTGACTACGTGGATGTGGACATAGCTGACATAGGTGACGGAAGTGTGGAGGATGTGTTGAACAGGAATGTTGACTTCTTTGATATAGGGTTTGAATCTGAACGTGTGTTTTTATCTCCGAATGAGGTGAAGCAGATATCTGCCTTTGTAGAGTCATACGGAGATTTTATCATAGATGTCACAGCCAATGGTCTGGACATAAACCCAAGCTCTATGTCTGTTGTGACAACAGAGGCAGATCCTTTCAAGACGCTTGGCTTCACCATAGAAGCGCCTGAATTAGATGGTGAATATGAGGTAACACTTGACGCGAACATACATGGGTGTGATGATAGTTTTTGTAGCAAGAGCTCAACACTTGTTGCTATTGTGGGATCAGAAGCCCCATCATTCACAGTCTCTGTCTTTCCCAAAACACTGAATGTGAAGAGCATAGGATCTGTCTTATACAGGATGACAATTGAAAACAATGGGGATACAGCTGATTTCAATACGAATATAATTCTGCCTTCAGGAGTGACTTCAAATTTCGAGCCTGACACATACACAATCGAATCAGGAGCAAAGAAGGTTATAGTCTTTATCATAACACCAGAAAACAGGGGAACATTATACGACATCAAGGTGACAGCAACATCGAACTCTGTTTTGAAGCAGGACTCATCCCAACTTTCTGTGAATGAGATGCAGACAGACTCCTTAAGGTCATCCACAGCAGACACAACTGATGAATTGAATGACTGGCTTGATGATTACCAGACATCTGAGTATGGGGAGGATCTTGATGCATACAGGGATCTCCATGATGTGTTCTCAACCACAGGTCAGCCAGATGACTCAGATGATGTTGGTGATGGAAATGATGATGCAGGTGATTTAAATGAAGGCACACCTGGTTTTGATTACATCTGGCTTATAATACCTGTAGTAGTTGTGATAGTGGTGTTGGTTATATTTATGAAAAAGCGTGGGAAATCCGAGGAATACTTCACTCCAGATTATCCTCTTCGAAGTTCTCCTCTTCAAACTCTTCTCTAGGCTCTGCTGGACCAAAATCCTCTTCCCTTCCCCTGTTCTTGATCACCATATAGACTATTATCACAACAATCAGGATAACAATCACTATGGCTATTGGTATTATGAGGCTGAACAAGTCAAATGTAGGCTCGTTTCCGTTGCCGTCTGGTAGTGGAGTATAAGAGGATGTCTCTTCAAGCACAGAGATCATTCCAATTGCTTTTTGCAGGCTGAGCTCTGCACTCCTGAAGTTGGAATTGATTTGGTATGAATCTGCAGATGATAACTCGCCTCTTATATCATCTATCAAATCACTCAGCTCCAACTCTTGTTTATCATCCATCAGGTCTAGGACAGCATCAAGATCATCTTCCGCGTCTTGTATATCTGAATCAAGGGAATTGAAGAATTCAACATCAACAAATACATCCTTTGAGCCAACAGTTGTGTCCAAGACTATCTTACCATTGTAGTTTCCACTGCGTGTCGGGGCTATTGTTACTTTTATGTTTCCTGTATCACCCGGAGCTACTGACTCTAATGGGAATATAACGCTCACTCCAAGCAAGGTGTTGGTTGGTGTGTAACCAAAGTCATCCTTCTCCATTGCCTGGTCGCCATTGTTTGTGATTATGAATGATTTTTCTGTTCCATCTATGTCAAGAAGGTAGTCTCCTCTTATGAAAGGATCAGGTGAGATCTCTATCAGATCAGATGACGTTGTGATTACCTGCCCGCCTCCAAGCTTGGAAACAAATATGCTAAGCGGGATCTTTGCTATCACAACATTATTTGACTTCAGATCGAATTTGGTGACTATTTGTATGCCCTCATTTATATTCTTCAGGTTTATCGTGAACAGGGTTGTATCATTCTCTGCAAGCGATGTCTGCATTAAGATTATGTCCATCTTGCCTGCAAGATCTACAGGCACATCAACTGTCAGGTTTGAGTATGTCTTCTTTCCCACATTTGTTATCTTGCCGTTCGTGAATGTCCATGTGGTTGTATCTGCGCCGAGTGTTGGCGCAAGATCTGGTATTTCGTATGTTATGTCAGACGTTATCTTAACATCTTCTTCCTGTGCTGCTCCTTCAACAACAACCTTCAACAGGTCTCCTCCTGCCTGGCTTCCCTGGATTGCCTTGAATGCTAAATAATACTCGTCTGGATCAAGGCTAGTGTTTCCCAGGTAACAGAACGTGTTTCCTGCATCATATGTCAGCTGCCTTGATGTAGACATCTGGCTTAGGTTGGATGCATAGATCTCATAGGAGACAGTATCAACAGTGACCAGTATAGGACATACCTTGATGTTTATTGTGCCGTTGTTCTGCGTCACCTGCGATGCAAGCTCTATGTTTCCAACTGGTATCTGGAATGTGTTGTTTGACATGTCTCCTGTTGCACTGATCACAGTTATGCCCATTGTATATGTCTCCCCTGCTGGGCATCCTGTGAATGGAGACGGACCGCATGTGCTTGCGTCATCTGAATCTGAGAAGTAACACATCCACTTGTCACCTGACTTGTGGAGCAGGCCTGCATGAGCAGCGTCACAAAGGGGATTCCATTTTATATCCCAGGCCAATCTAAGAGATCCAGAATCCGGGTGTTGAGAATACATGATAAAGCTTGAGTTTGGGGATAAGGTCTGTGGTATGAATGTCGGCTGCGTTGGTGTATATAGTGCGTGAGCAGACGGCATCAGAAATACAGTAAGTATTATGAATACTCCCCAAGTCGCGAATCTCATATAATATATTTGGCTCGACGCCTAATAAATTAGTACTTGGAATCAAGGATCTCCCGTATCTTCTCTGCTTTTGTCTTTCCTATCTTATCAACCTTCATCAGATCATTTACCTTTGCATTGAACAGCTTCTTGGGTGTCTTGAAATGCTCAAGCAGCCTCTTTGTCATTGTGTTTGATATCCCAGGCAGGCCTGCAACAAGAAACTCCTGTGCACCTGGAATGGAGTTTGTCTTCCTATGTGGCCGTATCTGGATAGGCCTTTTCTCCAGTATCTGCTCTCTGTTTGCAATCCAGTATATCTGCGAAGCTGTCTCATTCCCGTCGCGCGTCCAGATGATGGGTATGGAGTAGTCTATGGCTATGGATGCTAGAACGCCTCTTATGGTGTTGGGATGTATGTCTCTTTGTGCAAAGAGCTGCCCATTTCCCTCAATTATCATGACAGGTTTTTCATAGACATGCATGGACTCAGCCTGCCTGAATATCCTCTGGTTTGTAATGGATTGGAGAAAATCAGAAACAGTCTTCCTCTCGCACACCACGCGATCAGAACACAGGTAGTCTCCCACATCAAGGTTCTTGTGCTGGACATCTGCTTTCATCCTCTTCAGATGTTCGCAAACCCCTGACTTGATCTCGCGTGAGTCAACAATTATGACAGGATTTTCCATGATAATTATTGTTTTGTATGTTTTTATTCACGGTTCTTTTTGTACATCAATGCTGCTTCTACAAAACCTCTGAAAAGTGGGCTGGGATTTAGTGGTCTGGATGTAAATTCTCCATGGAATTGTGTGGCTAAAAAGAATGGATGTCCCGGCATCTCTAGGATTTGCATGATTTTTTTCTCAGGGGCTCTTCCAGAAAAAACAAGGCCTTTCTTTTCAAGAAGATCTATATACTTTGTATTAGCATTCCATCTGTGCCTGAACCTCTCCCTAACAACATCTTTTCCATACAGTTTGTGGGCAAGTGTGTCTTTTTTAACCACAACATCAAGGCCTCCTAATCTCATTGTTCCTCCCAAACCCTTTACTTCTTCTTGTTCTGGTAATATACAAATAACAGGCTCCTTTGCATTTGAATCAATCTCTGTTGTTGTAGCATCAGTTAAACCGCAAACATTCCTTGCAAACTCAATAACCGCAAGCTGAAAACCTAGACATAATCCGAGAAATGGTATGTTATTCTCCCTAGCATATTTTATACACTCTATCTTTCCTTCTATGCCTCTTTTACCAAACCCTCCGGGAATAATAATACCATCTATTCCCTTCAATACTTCCCTAATATTCTTAGAATCTATCTTCGTGGATTCTACCCATTTAATATTAACACCTGTTCCCAGATACGGTCCTGTGTGCTCTATGGCTTTAATTATGGAAAGATAAGAATCCCATACATTTGTGTACTTACCTGCTATTCCTATTGTGATCTCCTTTTTTGAAGATTCGAAGTTTTTATCTAACTTCTTCCAGCCCTCGAGTTCATCTGTTGGTTTTGGGTTTCCCTTGATATTAAGAATCTCAAAAACGGCCTTATCAACTTCTATATCTTTTAGGTGCAATGGAACTTTATAGATGTTTTTAGTGTCATGCACATCTATAATTCTGGATACAGGCACATTAGAAGATATGCTAATTTTTTCCTTTATTTTTTTTTGTATGGGGCTTTCAGCTCTGCAAACAATTATATCAGGCTGTATACCAACGCTCATGAGGGTCTTAATACCTATCTGTGCAGCCTTGCTTTTTTGTTCTCCCAAGGAGCCTGGCTGTAGAATGTAAGTAACATTAATGAAGCATACGTTTTCTTTTCCTTCTTCATATGCAAATTCCCTCATGGCTTCAAGGTAAAAGGAGTTTTGTATTTCCCCAACTGTTCCACCTATTTCTATTGTGATTATATCAGCCTTAGATTTAACAGCAAGATCCCTCAAAAATCCTTTGATTTCTCCTGTCACGTGGGGTATAACTTCAACATCTCTTCCAAGATATTTTCCCTCTCTCTCCTTGTCTATTATACTCTTAAAAACCCTTCCAACTGTAACAAAGCTATTTCTCGTAAGATTTAGATTCAGCATCCTCTCATATGTTCCCAGATCAAGATCACACTCTGTTCCATCATCCAAGACAAACACCTCTCCATGCCTGTATGGATTGAGTGTGCCAGAGTCATAATTCAAATAGCATTCGAATTTGAGTGGTACAATATTGAAGCCATGCTGTAGTTTTAGCATGTTTCCTAGGCAAGAAGTGAATGTCCCTTTACCCACACCGGACATAACAGAGCCTGTTACTACTATATACTTTGTTTTACCTCGTTTATAGCCTTCTGGTATGTGATTGTAGAACTCATGTTCCTCTGTTTTATCTGATGCTTCTTTTAAAATTTCTTTGGTTGATTTTTGCATAATTAACTTTGGCTTGGAAGCATATAAATTTTACATGCTTTTATTTCCCCAATCAAAGATTATATCATGAAAACCAAGAGACTGGAGAAGAACAAGCATTGGAAAGAGATAGGAGAGGAGAGGATTAGCCACTTGTTTGGCCTGGCTGAAAAGGAATTCAAGTCTCACCCGGAAAGGGCAGACAGGTATGTCGGTCTGGCCAGGAAGATAGCCATGCGATACAATATCAGACTGACTAGTTACAAGAAGAGTTTTTGTCCCAAGTGTTATGCTTACCTTGTTCCTGGAAGGAACGCAACTGTAAGAACCCGAAGCTCCCAGAGAGCTGTTATACATACGTGCCACACATGCAAACATGTGTCACGCCACCCGTATAGGAAGGAGAAGCTTAAATCAAAGAAAAGGCAATTATAAATGGTGCTTGCTGAATGAATATATTGATTGTTGTTACCATGATAATAGTGTTCATATCCGCATTCTTTATCATACTCACTGTGCAGGGTGTGGTGAATGCGAGCACATGCCCTCCTGAGGAATGTGAAATGTCCCTTGCCACATCTGTATTTGGGATCTCAACTGTGATTTCCTTTCTCCTGATCTGCATATTAGCAGTATATATAGTAATGAAGACCCTGTCTTCAGCTGACATTGGCGAGAGCAAAACCTTGTGAACTACCTGTCAACAAGTTGACGGGCTTCCGACTTCTCTGGCAGGCTACTCTCAAACTGATTCCTAAGAGAGGAACTCCTATCTCCATCGGCGTATCTTTCCGCAGTTCCTGCGGTAGCATTGAGTATATTTTTTGAAGCATTCAAGTCCCTATGCATGTGAAGACCACATATGGGGCATCTGTGCCACCGAGTAGCTAATGTTTTAGGAACTTTTGTTTTACATCGATTGCAAATTTGTGATGTGCCTTTTGGATTAACCTTGATTACTTGACCACCAGCACTTTCAGCCTTGTAATCAAGTATCCGTACAAAGTTTCCCCAAGAGGCATCATTAACATGTTTCGCAAGGTATGGATGCTTAATTATGCCTTTGATATTCAGGTCTTCAACTGATATATGACCGAACTTATTGACAATCCTTCTTGTTGTTTTATGCATGAAATCATGTCTTTGGTTGCTGATTTTCTCATACATCCTTGCAATCTTAATCCTTGAATCATGTCTTCCATTGCTTCCTTTTTTCTTTCTGTTTAATCTTCTGGATAGAGTCTTTAATTTCTTTTCAGAATTAACCAAAAACCTGTGATTTTCTATTGTTGTCCCATCTGAAAGCATTGCGAAGTTTTCAAGACCAACATCTATGCCAACATTCTTTCTTTTTACATATTTAGTTTTTATATCAACCCCGCAACTAAATAATGCGAACCATTTACCTGAAGGCATTCTCTTGATGGTCAACGTCTTGATATTTCCGTCTATTTTGTTTTGATTTTTCCCTATTCTTAGATTAACATTGCCAATTTTAGACAGTTTGATAGTATGATTATTCAATACAAACCC
>JBDRNB010000033.1:0-5702 GCA_043811635.1 Candidatus Aenigmatarchaeota archaeon | reverse complement strand
AATCATAGGAGTCCTTGTTGGAATCATGATCACACGACCTGCATATGCAAGGATCGTGGAACGAATGAAAGGAGAGTAACTACTACTTAAGATTTATATTGTTTAGCCCCAACCACTTTTAATGAACGACACAGATAGTGGTAAGAAGGCTTATGATGTTTTGATCAGGGATTATACTGACCTGGATTTTGATAGTGTTGTAGACATCCTAAGACAAGAGAATTTGTATAATCCTGCTTCTGACACTCGTGATAATATTTATGGATTATCTGAAAGTGACTCTTCGCATGTACTTGTAGCTGAGGTAGATGAAGATGAAAAAAGGGTTGTTGGAACCCTTTTCCTTCTTGATACATTCTGGAAATCCATGGTATTCAATTTCGCTGTCAGAGCAGATTACAGAGGACATGGTATTGGAACCAGGCTTGTAGAGGAGGCAAAGAAAAGGATAGCGAATAGTGGTGCAGACTCAATAGAGATTTATATCGATGCCGATCACTTGAAAGCACGCAGCTTCTTTCTTGACAATTTTGAAAGAGTAGTAGAAAAACCTTACAAAAAATTATTTCTACCTCTTGACTAATCCTTCTTCTTTTTCACTTTCTTCAGAGAGTCAGAGAATGGAAGCTTGGACGGTTTCTTATAATCTGATTCAACCTTCTTGTAGAAGTCGCCGTATGCCAGGGTTTCTTGGTGTGGCGGTTTGATCTGGACAGGGCTTTCAGCATGCTGTATTATTGGTTTTGGTCCTTCAGGTTCCTTTTTATATTCTCTTCCCTTGAACTTCTTCTTGAATCCCGAGAAGAGGCCGCCTGTTTTTGGAGACTTGGCCTTGTACCCACTCTTCATGTTAAAACCTTTCTGAAGTGGAAGCATCATGTACACAACCAATCCAATCACAGCAGCGATTATAACTATTATGGACACCCAGAACCACATGTCAGCCGCTAGCTTTACACCCAAAACACCAGAGTCTAGCTTCAGCGTGTCCATCTCTGTGTTTATCCTGTCTATTATGTTTTGAAGGTCTGTTAGATAGTCATTTGCGGCTATGTAATCCCCTGCGTCTATGGAGAGCTTCGCGTTGTCAAGAGTCTCTACTGACTGGTTATACAGGAGCCTCACCTTGGAAAGGTTTTCCGCTGGCATACCCATGCGCTCGAGGTTTGCTATCTGTAGAGATATATTCTCAACAATCTTCACATAGTTTTGATAAGACAAGTTAATTTCTATCTTCTTCTCCTCTGTTGGATGAACTGTCAGGGTCACAGTCTTCAGGAAGGATACACTTTCTCCATTAGGTGTTATATTATATTTCACGTTGTGGTCTCCTATCTCTGCACCTGTGGACACATCCAAATCAACCTCAAATGTGCAGCTGTCGCCTATGTCAAGCGTGCAGCCGTCAGGTGTATGCGAGCTTGTTATATTCTCAGCATCATCTGGCTGTACAAACAACTGAATCACAGCAGCAAAGTCGCCATTGTTCTCTACAAGCACATCGCTTGAGTTAGAAGAGCCTAGAATCACGTTTATTTCATCCACATCCGGCGTTATCTCAAATGAGTATTCCAAAGGTATACATGCATGGTCAGACGCCTTTTCAGTATCTGTATCACAATCAAGCGCCACACAACTACTGCTGGTACATACCTCATCATCATCACAATCTGAATTTGAAGAACACCCACCAGTTGTTGTTTCATCTCCGCTTGTAGTTGTTGGGGTGGATGTAGGGGTATCAGTAACAGTAAGAGATATATTCAATGTGTTGAATGTTGCCTCAGTGAATGTAATTGATGACGTAGTTACCTTATCCTCAGATACAGTTCCACTAGTTACCCTCCATTTAAACCAGCAGTTCTCTTGCCCATATCCACTGATCGAAACACCAGTAAACATATTATTCGGACTAGCTGCTGCACATCCACCCTTCTCGTCATATGCAATGATGGTTGCATATGTCCAGTTGCTCATTTCCAGAGTTCCTGTTGTGGTCTTAGGGCCGTAGTTGGTAATATTTATTGTGACGTATCCAACCTCACCATCTTCAGCCAGTGAAAGGCTAGAACTTTCGTATATAGTCATCTTGATTCCGGTGTTGTTGATCCTAAGGGAATTGTTACTACCTGTTCCTGTGAGCGTATGGCTTAGGGATGTAGAATCCAATTGGCTTGTGTTCCATTCAACGTTCAGCGAAGCATAATATGTCCCACCTTTTATATTTGGTGGCACAGTGGCATTCACAAGACAGTAATTCTCTGGACTTGTGCAAAGCACGCCGCTTGCCTGGGAAACTGAGATGTTTCCAAGAGTGACAATATACTCTGTCGTGTTTGTTTCATACATTGATGGTGTTGTGAAATTGTCTATTCTCATAAGGCCGGTTCTGGAAATGGCTGTTCCATTTGAAAGAAATACACTCACATTGAATGTCACGTTTGTGTAATTGGAAATAACGTCTGTATTACCGTCATATACAAGGCTACCATTCGAGGATGAGACTCCATCTATCCTTACAAACAGCTTATCAGACAGGTTAACCTCAATCGTGAGATTGAATAGCTCGTATGGATAAGAGGAGCTGCTTGTGTTTGTTGAGTTTGTGGTGTTGAACAATATCCAACCTCTGTATATACCAGGCAAGTTGCCTGTGTTGGTTGTGTTTATTTGTATATTTAGATCCAGTGTGTCATTCGCGCCTGCAGGCAGTGGGTTTGGTGGAAGTATGAACGTGTAATTGATATGCGCACTTGAACTTGTATCATGCTTCAAGTAGCTCAGGTTGTTTGATGTATCAAAGAATATTGGATATGAACCCGTGTTGTTTACGCTTATATTCTTCTGGATAACACCTGATCCCAACCTGTTAAAACCAACATTATCATTTATCCTGATTGTTGTGTTTCTCAGGCTATTGTTTACGACAAGACTGCCTGCATTGACATTGAATTCGAGCGGCAGCTTCTTCTGCCACCCACTTCCATTGTAGTATGTCAGTACCCCAACATATTCACCAGGAAGTATGTTGTTTGTGGGTAGTGTGATGTTTCGTGTTATATTCAATTTACCATTAGGACTGTCTGTGTAGTTTATGTTTGTCGTCTGGTTGAATGTGGTTGTACCCCAATTGGTGGCTGACGTATTCATCCAAATCCTAACAGAGAGATTGTATGTGCTAAGCATCGTGTTGTTTGTTAGGTTACTGATGGTTATATTCCAATAGCCCTCATTTTCTGTTGTGAATGGTCCCATGTAAGAGATATACTCTTCGAGTATTGCTCCTGTCGCGTTTGCGTATAAATACCTCTCACTTGAATTTGATAGCATTGCCTTGCCTGGATTTGTGAGTGATAGGTTCCATCTAGTAACATTATAGCCCAATGGAGTCGTCCATGTTATCTTGGCCTCAATCCTCTGGGTGAAGTTGGGAACAAGCACATAGTAGTTCTTTTGTGTATCATTCTGGTTTTTCCACACTCTGTTATTATAAAGATCAAAGGTTTCATTCACGTAGTATAGTATTGAATCATCCTGGTTAATGATTCCATATTGGGTTGAGTTATATCCCCGTGCATCTATTGTTCCAAGATTCAGGCCAGTTACACTCTCATTGTTGTATATATTTGTTATATTCAGCGTGGAGAAATACAGATTACCCACGTAAACAGAAGTTCCATTACCAAACAGCTTCAATGACCACATCTGCCAGCTCTCTGGTATTTCTGCATATATGGATTCAGTATCAGTAGATCCTATCGTTATTGAAGAATTGATGTTTGTCGAGGTGTTATCAAACAGGAACAGATCAAGGTTTGTTGTGAACCCTGAAAGGTTTATTGTGACAGACGTAATATTTGGCGATTGGTTTGTCCACATGTAATACGTATGCGTGTCATTATTTGTTGTGAATCTACCTCTGAAGAATGCTGTGCGGCCAGCCTCACTATATGTGTTTAGAGGGCTTATTGGAATATCTATTACAGCTGTTATGTTTACATTCTCCGAAGCATTGTCAGATATAAAAACTGTGAAATTGCCTGTGTATCTTCCAGGGGGGCACACGAGATAAGGTTGGAGGTAGAACTCCACAGATTCATTGGACAACGGTTCTGTTGAGTTCGTGTAGTTGGTCATATTGTGGATAGCGAACTCCATTGTCTGAGGATCATTTACATTTGAATCAAAGCACAGGTCATATACATCAGATGTCAGGTTTGTATAGTCATTAACCTCATACCTGCTTACATTTGAGTAATTAAACACTATGCTTGTTGCCCCTGTTGCATTGCTTATATTGATCTGTATGCTGTTGTTATTTGACGTCAGGTTTATCCAGCCATGGCTCCAGTTGAAATAAACAGTTTGCGGATCAACAGTTAAATTACCACCAGGGCTGCTTACAGCGAATATCGACGAGGATAAAGAGAAAATTACAACCAATATAAAACAGGTTATAACCAACATTTTTTTATTCGAAGATCTCATCATATACAACCCTTTCCCCGCTTAGAAAATATCAGCGATATAATTTAATGTTCGCAAGGATTTAAATTATTTCCACAACTTCCTTGCAGTTTTCGTTTAACAGAGATTTAAAAGATAAATCCAATATTATATTCATGGTCGAAACCCTAACCTTGATACTCCCATTCTTCTTTGTATTCGCTATTGTTTATGGTTCCCTGGAGGTTAGTAGCGTATTCAAGAACAACGCGGTGAAAGCTGTGATAGCGCTCGTGCTCGCCTTTTTCACCATAACAAACCAAGAGGTCATTTCATTCATAAATGAAACATTCCCCTACATAATCATACTGTTCGTAGTTGTATTCTTCCTGGGATTCATATTCAAGCTTGTTAAGGGCAAGGGTGAAGGCGAAAAGGACTATGTGCTCCTCATAATCATAGTAGCTCTTGTACTTCTTTTCCTATCCAGTCAGGGAGATCTGATAGGTCTCATGGAATCTGTTAATTCAGAAATCATGTCATACATAGGACTGGGCCTGATACTTGTCATATTCTATGCTGCATATGAACAGATGAAAAAAGAGAACAAAAGTAAATGATTACTTCTTGACGACACGTTTCAATTCCTTCTCAAAAGCAATAGACTGATCCACTATAGACTGAGCTGTACTCGAGAGCACATTCTTTGGATTATTGCTTCTGATGATGAGCTCTGGGTTAGACATGTATGGATGCTCTACTATATAAGAAGCCTGTTCTGCGCCTTCTTTCCATGCTGTTTCCCTCAGGAGGTTCAGAAGCGTGTGAGACTCTCCTACAACCTCTATCCTTAGCTTATCCTTCTTGTTTTCAACGACTCTTAGTTTCATACGAATATAATTACCTTATGTGTTTATATATTTTAGACTTCATCAGCCTTGCCTATGGATTCAACGAGATCTGGGTTTAGTTCCTTATCAACCAGGCCCATGATGTCGTATTCCCTGAATATATTATAATGTTCTGACATTGTTCTTTCCATACTCCAAGATGATTTTCACAATCTTGTTCGGGTCGTGTCTCAGATGATACACCTTGTTCCAAAGCTCTCTTTGCGTATTCATATTCTCAATCAAATCAGAAATTATAATATTCACACCAAGCTGCTTGATCTCCTCTATATCATTCTCAACAAGATCGCCGTCCTCATTCAGTTCCTCCATACGCTTTGTCTTCACACCATTACTGTTAAGTAT
>JBDRNB010000032.1:0-2946 GCA_043811635.1 Candidatus Aenigmatarchaeota archaeon | reverse complement strand
ATGAAATGGCATTAACTGATTTTCACAAAAGTACAGAAAGTTTCTTCAAAAAAAGAAAAAAAGAAGCAACTCCAATTCTTGCAATTTCATCATTTCTGATTATTACTATTCTTCTTTCTCTATTATTTTCATTTGCAGATTATGGCTTTGACATCTCCCTGATATCAAAACTATCAATAAATTCTATCTTTGACAATTTCCTCTCACTTTTTGTCTCATTTGGGGTAATGTTCTTTATTCCACTGATCCTGCTGCTTTGGGCAGGCGGAAAAACAATGTTCAAATCAAAAGCAACATTTGTACAGGTTGTCTATACCTGGATGATTTCATTCTCCGCTTCAGTTGCAATAATCCTAATCCTGACTGCCATCAACATGATCTACAAGCCAGCAGCATTCCTGGCCTATCCAATGTTTATCCCCCTTCTCTATCTTCTTGCTGTTTCAACAAAAACAGTTCACAATATCAGCTATGGAAAAGCTATTCTGCTTATTGTATTTTCCAATGCAGCAGCTGGTTTTGTCCGACTTGCATTCTTCATGGCTTATGCAGTTTTATTTTTCAATCCTGGTGGGATCTCTTATTCATTAAATCTCACAAACAACACTGATGGTACTCTAACAGCTACATATGCTCTTATTTACAAAGATTCCGGGGATCCAAAAGAGACCTGTCATATTACTCTGCCCCAAGGGTGGGTTCCTGCAAATGAAGAAATGAGAGAAAAAATCCAAGAGAAAATTGACCGGGACATTCCAACGTCGGATGCAGCTTTTTACAAAAGCGATGATGAGTTCCTGTTCTTTGTTTATGGGCTTCCAAGAGGAGGGTATTCTATTAATCCCAGGCTTACCTGTAATTTTACTACATATTCTTACTATTGGTTTGAGAAGGGATTTAATCCAGACAATGCCACTTACAAATCAGAACATCTATATGTTGACGAGAATATGCTTGAAGCTTGCAGGTATTCTGCTATTAATCTAAATATGGCGGATGAGAGGGATATTTTTGGAGGAAACTTCGCTAGAAATGATCTTGGTTTCTCTGGGGTATATCAATCTCCAGTCGGAGAAGACCAAGACCTGACTTACATTATCAACAATATTAGATGCTATACTGGATCTGGGGGGTGAATTAAATGACAGTAAAGTTTAGGGGCTTTTTCAAGTCAAAGGCAGAAGGAAGTAGGACTGATTTTCAAAGAAGACAACCAATTACAGAAAATTGCTCTAGTTTATGGAATAAGTTAAAACACTTAGCTGCAACTGCAGCTGTCGCATTTTCTCTTTCTACAGGATGCTCTTCTGAGCCAGATCCACCCCTACCAAATACCTTAGTAACAAGGTCAGCTGTTACTGATAGTGATGGATATGTTTCTTTTGACATCAGAGGAAATGTCTTTGAATTAAATGCCCAGGATCCAGGAACAGGAGAAGGCATCTCTGATCTGACAGTTGTCATCTCAGCAAAAAATGAAGGCGGCATCTACCATGTTTCAGATCCAACAAATCATTATCAGACAAAGCTTATTGGAACAAATCCAAATGATCAGGAGCAATCAAATAAGGTCAGCAATGTCCTGGTCAGTCCAAGGGAAACCATATGTGATGCTCCAGCAAGGTTTTACACTTCTGGATTAAGTCCTGCAGAATTATGGGATTATAGAGAATTATCAAATGATCCCGAGAATATACTAAAGAGAAGCTTTAGTCCAATCAATGTTGAGGGAACTACAGATCCTAAGCTTTTTCCGCTCAGTACCATAGACGATGCTCTCAGGCTAATCATAGAAGAAGTAGAAGAAAACCTGGAGTCAAGTGCAGTTGAAGGATATATAAGTACCATTCTCTCTGTAAAACTAAAAGCACTTGAAGGTGCTGCAGGTCTACCAGGATATATCCTTCTTCTGGCAGATACCTGTGCAATGAATAATACTCTAAGCTGGGCAGACTATTACAGAGGACTATGCTATGAAGATAATGACTTATTTGAAATCTGGAGACTTGCTGGTTTCCGTGGAATAGATTCTTATGACTATGGATTGGATGTTTCCATATTCTCAAATCCAATATTCCTTATCCTTCCAGTAGATCCACCCTCCGGAGTAGCGCTTGAAGAAAGAGACGGACAGACAACCTGGGAAGCTCCAGTAGCACAAATAGCAGGCCGGGTCCAAAATGAACCAGCAAATCCTTTAGTCAGAACTGCAATACTGGAACATCTCTCAGGGCTTCTCCCAACAGTAGCAG
The DNA here is from genome assembly GCA_043811635.1 of Candidatus Aenigmatarchaeota archaeon. Taxonomy (GTDB): domain Archaea; phylum Aenigmatarchaeota; class Aenigmatarchaeia; order QMZP01; family QMZP01; genus JBDRNB01. Next base: position 694 of record JBDRNB010000032.1, on the reverse strand, counting down.
CAACTATTCCAAATAATTCTAATACTTCTGATGGTGAATTCTTCATAACAGCAGGGGCATGTCCTAACTATGCTCCAGAATATACACTTACTCTGTCAACTTCAGGAGCTATTACTTCAAATCTTTCAACATCTCTTTATGCTCAAGATGAAGAATCATATCGGATTTCCTTTCATCCAGTAACCGAATGTGAAAACGAAGATTATAGAACACATTATAGCGCAGATGATCAAGGCTATTGCAGTATCTATGACAGAATGGTTACATGTTCAATAAGTGAAGGGTATCTTGCGGAAGGAGAATGCATATTTGACCTTCCACCCTATTGCCATCTTGTGTCAATTTCCTCAGGAGATTTCCATTATGATCAATTGGGTGGCAGTCGCCACCTGTCAAGAGGAACAGTAATCACAGGAACTTCTCAAAACTACCAATTCTATGATATTGGAACAAGAACAACCGAAGCTGCTCCAGGTTGTGAATCTCTTTTCTATGTTGGAGATTCAATTATGTGTGACAATCAAATTACAAATCTAGATTCTTCTGAAACATATGCCCTCCCAGACTTTGGATCACTTGGAAGCAGTGGCCTAGATGGAAATATCACTGATATTACAATACAAAGTACTACTATGTTTGGAATAGTATCAAGTGATACTGCACTTTCTGGCTTTGTTCAGTTGAACCTTCAATC
>JBDRNB010000031.1:0-2826 GCA_043811635.1 Candidatus Aenigmatarchaeota archaeon | reverse complement strand
TTTTTTCAGGATCTGAGTAGTATAAGGATACAATCTTTGCAAAATCCATATAATCAAATATCTCTCTTTCAACCATCCATTCCAGTACCTTCTTTCTTCTCATAATTTCGTCCTGTATAGTATCCTCTGTGATTCCAAGCTTTCGTGCTATTTCCTTAAGCACAACTGAATTGTCCACTGTCTCGAACTTGTCTGTCATAGGCTTCCATTTGAATATGGTGTTGCTCATGGGCTGTTCGTTTTTCACACCAGTTATCTCAATGATGTTGTCAATCCTTCTCACATATCTGTCATTCAATCTTGAGAGCCCCAAGAATACAATGATATCAATGTTCTCCAGAAGTGTGGGAGGCAGTGATATTGGTGGTGTTATGAGTCTGTCAATAAGTTGTGGTATTGATGCAGCATGTATTGTAGCAAGCGATGAGTGGCCGGTTGCCATTTGCTGGAATAGGACATATGCTTCTTTCCCTCTTACCTCACCTACTATTATGTAGTCTGGCCTCTGTCTAAGGGAGGACTTGAGCAGATCAAACAGGCTAACTTCTCCTACCTTTCCTGCTGTGTCTATTGGTGTTCTTGCAACATGTGAAACCCAATGTGGAAGCGGCAGCCTCAGCTCAGATGTGTCTTCGATTGATACGACCTTTAGATTTGGGCGTATGAACAAGGAAAGGGAATTGAGCATGGATGTTTTTCCTGTTGCAGATCCTCCTGAGATGAGGATTGATTTTCCATTATCAACAGCCAGCCACAGGTAGGCCATTTGTGTAGAGTCTACAGATCCATATTTCAACAAATGTGTTGGTGTCAGCGGCTTGTCTGTGAACTTCCTGATTGTGAAATTTGATCCCCTTTTTGCTATGTCTGTTCCCAGTGTTGCCTGTACACGTGACCCATCAGGCAGTGTTGCATCAAGCAATGGCTCTGCTATTGTTATTGATTTATTGCATTTCTGTGCGAGCTTGGACACAAAATTATCTAATTCAGCACATGTGGTAAACATGACGTTTGTTTTGATTGATGATATTCGTGGATTTCTGTGGTAGATATATAATGGGATTTGCACACCGTCACAACTTATGTCCTCTATGTTCGAGTCTTTCATCAAAGGCTCTATCTTGCCCAGACCTATGATTTCCTTCTCTATGTAATATTCTATAATCTTCTTCTTCATTGGATCAATATCTGGGAAGAGGCTCATCATTGAGTCGTATATGTTGTTTGTCAAAACATTCTTTGCCTGTATCTGACCAAGCTTTGTGAAATCAACATCCAGCCTTTCTTCCAAATCTGTTTTTATGGCGCGTATCACGTCAAGATCGTATTGTGTGAGTGGAGGTTCAATCACGCTATAAGTAAGTTGATTGATATGAGGATTCCATTTTATGTTTGCTTGTGCATATACGATTTCACCTTGTGCTGGTTTTTTTGGAATTAATGGGTACTTTAGGTTTAGTCCCTTCCGTAATTCAGTATTTTCTTCTAAAACAAACGACTTTCCTCCAATCCTGAGATGCGTTGGTATTGAGACTCCTTCCACAGGCTTGTGCTTCAAGCTGGGCCTGTCTGCTGCGTCTGGTGGATAATAATTAGGATAAGCTGGTATCTTTATGGTGCCTGAGAATTCTGGAATCCCTTCAATTCTTTCTACAAAAAGTCTTTTCTTTTCTTTGTTTTTGTCTAAAGATGATAAATATCCACTTATCATTCTATGTATTATTACACGCGGGCTCATGACCTTATTATGTTTAGGTCTGGTTCTGGCCTGGGGTTTGGATGGAGGTTCTGGTGGCAATGGTTTGGTGGGTGGCTCAGGCTTAGAAATTCTCAATTTCATGGTGCACCATTCAAGTTTAGATTTACTTAATTATTAATGGGATTCTATATAAGTTTAGAATATTCGTATCTCGTTGCCTCTTTTTATTAATGTTAGTTTGCCGGAACCACTTACTACTCTTCCGTTGAAAGACATCGTCTTGTTTAGATTAAGGAAGGATGACGTTTTTGATGAGTATATCTCAAGTGTTGTTATGTTGATGCCAGTATTAGAGAACTCTATTTTGTAGATCTGATTTCCTATGTTACGTGGTATGTTTACTAGTGTTGTTATGTTGGACTCGTTCATCATAGCCATTTTTATCACATGTGACGTGAGAAAGGACTTTACCTCTGTCAGCTGATCATTGGTTCCTGTTGTCAGATAGTAATCCTGATATATACTGAACGTGGCAAAGTATATGATGAATATGGTCACGCCTATGGTGAACATCAAAACCTGCTCGAATATTAGAACCTGTGATTTGCGCATTATATAATACTTGTTTTGAGGTAATTTATTATTCATCAGAATGTGTTAATATCAACATAGGTTATAATCAGGTCTCCACCGTTTGCAGCAGCGTTGCTGAATGTTTGCATTCCTCCAAAGGATATGGTGACCTGAGAATTCCCGCGCCTCTCTTCTGTTCCTGTTAGAATAATCTTGAAACCACGTATAGGAGTTGTTTGGTTTGTATCAAGCTCCCTGTAATGACTCTTCAACAACGCCCTGAAGTTATTATCTGAATCACTTCCCTCGAGTGTGATTATACTTGACTCTGTTTTTCCATAGACTCCGATCTCGTCTCTTGAGTTTCCGAGATAAACAATAGTATCAGGGAATATCATTTGCTGTGTCATGCTCAGCTCCAGCATTAGGGAGTTGTTGTTTGGGTTGTTTGTGTTGTTGGGAACGAGCGTGAGAAACCCTATTGGTATTTCGAGTATGGCTTCTCCTGCGCCTTGATTGGCTATGTCTATTACCTTCTTATCCAACCTAGACAT
>JBDRNB010000030.1:0-3290 GCA_043811635.1 Candidatus Aenigmatarchaeota archaeon | reverse complement strand
CATTCGAAGTCACTGAACTCAACTATTGTTATTGGCGCATTTGGGTCACCTTTCACTGCGTCGTCATCTGTCAGATCACCTTGTATAGCTGGTGGAGGTGGCGGCGTGGTTGGCTGCGTCGGCTGGGCTGGCACTGCTTGTGTTGGATTAACTGCAAGTGCAGTCGTTCCTCCATCAAGCGAGCTGATGAAGGCAGTTGACTGTATGTTAGATGCCAACAAGCCTAGTGACACGATTGCCAGGATAATAGTTGTGTACATCCATGGGCTTCTTTCAGTTTTATGTTCTTTTTCGCTCATAGTTACCTCTACTTATGTCTAAAAGTCATTGAAACAGCATATATCCATGATGTGAAACTAGTTTCATTCTTAATGGTGCTTGATAATAATAGAATTCGTCATGCCTCGGCGTCGTCTTTCTATCAGATTCTTCCCCTCCAGCCTGTCAAGTATCCGTGTTACCTTGACTTTTGTGAAACCTGTTTGGTTCACAAGATCTGACTGGAGGATTGTTCCCTGCGCCTCAATCAATCTTTCAAGCACATTTCTTTCATCTTCACCAAGGCCCCGCATGATCTTCTGGTAGTTTGCCTTTGTGACATTCTTCGGGTCAAGCTGCTTCTGAACAGTCTTGATCTTTGTCACGATCCTCTCTTCCTTTCCGAAGAATATCAGGTACAGACCAATTATGACAATAAAAACCATTATCCCCATGCTCACATTTGTCTGGAAGTTGAGCGTGCCCCACATGGGACAAGTCGGACCATGGCCGCATGCAGTGTTCACGATATCAGCCATTGCAGTGTTGAATATGAGTATTATATAACCTATCAATGCAGCGATCCCGATTATCAGAATTCCAACAATTCGGTTTTTCATGTAATTTTCTAATTGGAACTCTTATTTAAATTAACATACCAAAATCCGGCATCCACGCTTTTATTATTCAAATCAAATAGATGTTTATGAGAAGAGTCAAGAAGGTCATAATAGGGATCATATCCCTGATAATTGCTCCAATACTCGTGATCATGCTCCTTTTATACCAGCCCTCTGCAGTCAAGATGACCACAGTCACATTCCTCACGCAGAATGGTGAAGTAACTGTGAATACAGAGGTCGCAGACACCTTTGTCAAACACCAGGTAGGCCTGATGAATCGGACAAATATGGACTACAACTCTGGCATGCTGTTCATCTTCCAGGGAGAGAGTCCAAGGTCCTTTTGGATGAAGAACACGCTCATACCGCTTGACATGATCTTCGTGGACAGCAACCTGCGTGTCGTGAGTATCATCAAGAACGCGCAGCCCTGCGGAACCATCGCATGCGAGACATACCCTTCAGGAGCCTCGGCCATGTACGTGGTTGAGGTGAACGGCGGCTTCGCAGACGAAGAGAGCATCAGAATAGGCGACAAGATGACCATAAACACGCCAGGATGATCCTGAAATCCTTTAAATACCCTCCTTATCGAAAGCTTTATAAACCCTTAATGTCACTATTTATTAGTGACAAACATATTATAGGGAAGAATTGATATGAGCAGAAATAATCCATTAAGGAACCTTTTCAATGAATTAAGATGGAATCCAAGCCAAGAAAGGAGCCTAGATAGAAGTGAAATGATAGTAGGTGATTATTTAGATGAAAGAGGATATACAAATGTTCCATTATGTCAAGTACTTGATGTACTTTCTGGTGGTGTAGAAGTACTTGGTGATGCAGTTATTCCATATCACAGAATAATTGAGGTCAGATGTGGTGATGATAGAGTTTATGAAAATAGCGTGGCAAGAAGGAAATATTCAAGTGCCGCATAGATGTTAAATATATAATCAAGTGATGAGATATGAGTTTGAAACTACTAACTAAGAAAATACCTTCAGAATGGTTGGAATCTCCACCTTCAGGCGCAACATTTGAAGGATTGGGAGAACGCATTCAATTTAATAGAAATCATCTTTACGTAGATGCCGGTAGTGTAGATAATTTCTTGGATTTTTACCGTGCTGTGGCTGAAGACGTGAATCAAGTTTCAGGGTATGAAGCATTGCCAATTCATGAATATAGAAGAGATGGGAAAGACGGAGAAAGAGTAGAAACAAAAGACTTCTATGGGGGCATTCAATTCATGTTTCCTTTTGCACTGGGAGATCTTGGCAGATATGAGCTTTGTGTGATTTGTTACACTCCCAAGAAAGGCAGTGATGTGAGTGAGTCTGTTCATCGTGGTCATGAAGAAGTAGAAGCCATTCAAGATATGGGATACATGGATCAATTGGTTGAAAGGGGGGTTATTCCTCCTGGTATAAAAGGTGAAACAGCAGGTTATATTGGTGCCATACATGCAGCAAGAAGGCTCAAGCTTCCGGACAGTGAAACAAGAATATACATGGAGGCCATGCAATCTGCATCCAGCACAGATCCAGATGACGTTGAAAATGTTGAGAAAGCTATGAAGTTATGCAGGCTTTAGCCACCTGGATTATCAACAAATATTGTTATTTTTTCACCTTCTTCTGTTAGTGCGTTGAAATGAGGTATATATTTATGTTCTGCATTCCCCACATTATCATGTCTTTTTGAAATCCATTCAAGATCACCAGTCTCCGGATTCCTTACCATTTGCATCTCTGTATGATCTAGTGCCTCTCCTTTCCCATATGTTATTGTTTGTTCCCCTGATGTTCCAGGTGTTTTGATTTTCCCTCTTTTGATTTTGATTCCTAATTTTTCCAATAATTTTTCAGCCAGGTCTTTGGTAGCAACTGTTATTTTATTTGAATTTTTTATCTTTTTTACTGCTTCATCTAGAAAATGTATTACTCCTTTCTCAGAACCTCCACCTCTTATCATTGCTGGTTCAGGAATGGGATTATTAATTGTTCCTTCTGCTACAAACATAAACACATTATATGCAGCCGCCATCCAATTAACTTCTTTTCCTGTAGATTCCCTAACATTCCCCTCTTTATCCGTATAAGTATGAGTAGTTTCAGTAATAACTTGTTTTCTTGGTAATTCTATTTGAGGTAAACGCATCACACTATTCCCCGTCGGATCAACATACTTCAAAGGATTATTCCTTGTATACACATACCTGTGCAAACTCAGAGGATCCTCTAAATTGCCTCTCAATGCATCAGCTTGTGTAAACCTTCCCACTTCAGGCTTGTAATACCTGGCCCCGTAATAATACAATCCAGTCGCATCATCAAGCTCCTTGCCTGTGTACTTGTAGTCATTCAGGCCAGGGTCCCAGCCTGCAGTCACCCACTTCTCTCCGAA
>JBDRNB010000029.1:0-2288 GCA_043811635.1 Candidatus Aenigmatarchaeota archaeon | reverse complement strand
TGGATTGTTTGGCTTGTGGTTGCTGGATTGCACTATTTGAAACGATCCAGAAGAGGACAGGTCAGTGGTTGGCATCAAAGGTTAGCTCTGTTTCGCCAATATCACTTATTATTGTTATCTCCATTGTGAGCTCTGGCTGGGACGGCCATGATCCATCTGCTTCGCATTCAAGGTCTCCTGTCAGACTGAGCTCTCTTCCTGCACTTATTTTGTTTTCAAGCATTCTCTTTATGATCTCTATATTATCGCTTGTTTCATTGCATAAACCAGATGGAGAAGAATTCATCGCATCCTCAAAAAGCAATCTTATGTTATCTGCCAGGTAGGCATCTGTATTCTGGGGAGGTGCAGTAAGGTCTGTCCTAGAGTAACCAAAAAGCAGGGCCTGTATGCCAAACATGAATGATACAAGAAATATCATTGTCACTATAAAGAGTTGCCCTTTTCTATGATTGTATTGTCTAGGCATGTTAGATAATTGTTTTGTTTAATAATAAGTTGTTAGATGCATTTGTGTCAGGGGCTAAAGTTTGGAAATATACTGTTTCAATGTTTGCGAATACTCATCTTGTAATATGTTATGCCTAGCACCTTTAGCTATAATAAGCTTGTTATTCTTGAATTTTCTGCTCGCATCATCGACTCTTCTAAGCACATCTTGGTATTCTTTGTTTCCTGCAAACAAAACAACCTCGCACTTGATTTGTTTAGCTATATCATTAAATGAGAAATTTTTGAAATCCTCTAGCCTTTTTTTACCATAGCGTTTTTTCCAAGATTTTTTCAGATATCTTAGATCTTCTTTGAAAAACGGTGAGAGTGAACACAAGAATAGTTTCCTTGGGTTTATCTTAATTGATGAAATCAATGCTATCATTGCTCCATACGAGAATCCGAACAGATAAACTTCGTCTCGGGTTTCTTTGTATTGATTCATGAATTGTTTGATATAGTCACTCATTGTTTTGTATTTCCAAGAAATATTGACTGGTATTGATCTTATATCTTGGGATTTGAAGTATTTCATTACCCGTTGGTATCCTTCTAATCTGGTGTTACCTGTGAATCCTGGAATGATATACACAACTTTAGCCATATGAATATTTGTATTAATTGGTTAATAGTTTCCTTTTCACATACTAAGGCAAGAATCGTTCTGGGGTCCTTGGGAAGAGTACAACATCCCTTATGTTCTTGATGTCAAGGAGCTGTTGTGTGAGTCTTTCTAATCCTATGCAGAAACCTCCGTGAGGTGGTACAGAATACTTGAATATCTTTGTGAACCACTCAACACTCTCTGGTGACATTTTCTTTTCCTTTACCTGCTGCATGATCTTTTCATATCTGTGCTCCCTCTGCCCGCCAGAAGACATCTCAAGGCCTCTGTATATCATGTCAACGCTTCTTGCCCATTTTGGATCTTCATCAACCCTCATCACATAGAATGGCTTCTTCTTGAAAGGGAACCTGTTGATAAAAAAGAAATCATGGTTATACTTCTTTTTCACATGCTGGGAAAGCAGGAGCTCTCCTTCTCTATCAGGTTCCTCCTCATCCTCTATCTTCTTTCCCATCTTATCAAGGATATCATATATCTTAGGGAACCTTAGTTCAGGGAACGGTGCTTCTGGTATTGTTATCTTCTTGTCAAGGATCTCAAGCTCTGGCTTGCAGTCCTTTGCAACCTTCTTGAAGGCTGATATAACAATATTTTCCTCGATTCTCATTGTATCTGTTTCATCCTTTATGAACGCAGCCTCAACAGCACAGCCCCTGTGTTCGCAGAGATGCCTTGTTGTGTGGCTGTGCTCAGCCCTCCAGGACGGACCAATATCATAGATTCTGTCAAACCCGCCTGCGATAACAAGCTGCCTGTGAAGCTGGGGATCCTGTCTTAAGAAAGCTTCTTTATCATAATACATTACAGGAAATACTTCTGCACCACTCTCTGATGCAGCTCCCATCAGGCAGGGTGTAAACACCTGAGTATAATTGTTCTTGATCAGCCATTCCTGCATTCCTTCTATGAGCTTTGACTGGATCTTGAATATAGCTGTGTTCCTTGGGTCCCTGAGGTCAATAGACCTCCAGTCATGCCTCTTGTCTATTCCTGTCTCTATCTTGCTGTCTATGTCTATTGGAAGAGGGGTCTCTGATTTTGTTATGATTTCTATCTTTTCAGGGATTATCTCATGTCCGCCAGGTGCTTGCTTTGCTTCTTTGGCCTTTCCCTGCACCTCAATGCAATCCTCCCTGTTGAGGGAGTCTGTAATCTTAATTATCTCTGG
>JBDRNB010000028.1:0-3386 GCA_043811635.1 Candidatus Aenigmatarchaeota archaeon | reverse complement strand
CTGTATGACGGTGAGATAAGAAAGGGAGACACCATAGTTATCGGAGGTAAGAACGTGGTGAAAACAAAGGTGAAGGCGCTTCTTGAACCAGAGCCTATGAAGGAGCTGAAGACCAGCAACTTCATCCAGATTGACAGCGTAACTGCGGCAGCTGGAATCAAGATATCAGCCTCTGAAATAGAGAATGTCATACCTGGCTCACCCTTAAGAGCTGTCAGAAGCGAGAAGGATGTAGAGAAGGCTGTGAAAGAGGTTATTTCAGAGGTCGACGAGGTAGAGATAGACACAGATAAGCAAGGCGTAATTCTTAAGGCTGAAACACTCGGTGGATTGGAGGCCCTGATTAAGAGTCTTCAGGACAGAAACATACCCATAAGAAAGGCCTCAGTGGGAAACCTGACTCAGAAGGAGATCATGGAATCGCGTGTGATGGAAGATCCCATAATAATAGTTTTTGGTTTAGTTGTTCCCTCAGACATCATGACCATGGCTAAAGACAACAAGGTAACAGTCTTCAACTCAAAAATAATCTATTCCTTACTTGATGATTATGAAAAATGGAAGCAGGATGGGAAACAGAGAAGAGAAGAAAGAATCCTTGAATCCATTACACATCCTGGAAGAGTTCGTATCTTGCCTGGTTATGTATTCAGAGCTAGCAAGCCTGCAGTATTCGGAGTTGAGGTGTTGAAAGGCAGGATTAAGACGAAATACAGATTGAAGAAAGGGGGTAAGATAATAGGAGAGATAAAAGAGATACAGATGGATGGAGATAATGTTGAAGAAGGTGTGATGGGAAACAAGATTGCACTCTCCATACCTGGTGCAACAGTTGGAAAGGATGTTAATGAAAATGATGTTCTTGATGTCTTCCTCACAGATAATGATATGTCAAAACTAAGAGAGTTTGAGATGAAACTCAAACGTGATGAAAAAGAATTGCTTGATGAGATGGAATAGCCTGATGCATAACTGTTTTCATGGATACATCTCAGTTTTTTGTCTGTTCTAATATACTTGCTTCTTTATAAACTTTTCAACCAGCTAGGTATTTAAATCAGATTTCCAATTATCACTCTAGATGATTAAGTGGGAGTTGAGGCAAATGTTTTTTGAAGAAGATGATGACGAATAATTTAACTAAACAACATTTCCTTCCTTTTTTTTATTTTCAAAGACCTACTTCAAGGTACTGCTACCAAAACCTCTGTCACCGCGCTCTGCTTCCTCTAAATTTTCCACTTCCATTATATCTGCCTGGATAACTGGTTGAATAAGCATCTGCGCAATCTTCATATTCTTCTCTATATGAAAATCCTCCTGTCCCAAATTTATCAGAACCACACCTATCTCTCCTCTATATCCAGAATCTATCACGCCTGCAAGAACACGCATGCCAAACTTGGATGCAATCCCTGATTTGTCCCAGATCAGTCCAACATGATTCTCAGGTATGGATGTTTTGATGCCTGTCTTCACAACCCTTCTCTCTCCAGGCCTGATCACACATTCCTCTGCGGATCTGAGGTCTAGGCCTGCATCATGCTTGTAGCTGTAGCTTGGCATCTCAACTGCCTTGTCAATTCTCTGCACCTTAATCTCAACCATACTTTTCTCTTGTATTCAAATAATTTATGTGTTCAGCAACTGTACAATCCTATCAGCTCTCCCTTTGCCAGGACATGACCTTCCATTGCCTTTTCAACATCATGTTTCCTGGAGTCTGGACCAATATCTAGTTTTGTGTCCAGTGCATACACCTTGAAGAAGTACCTGTGCGTGCCTGAAGGAGGCGCAGGCCCTCCATATGAATGCTTCCCGAAATCATTCATGCCCTCTGTTCCTGGAACGCTATTTTCGTCCACATTCCTTGGCTCCATATTCCACACGACCCAGTGTACCCATGTTCCCATAGGTGCATCAGGATCATCTGATATCAAAACGAGGCTTTGAGTTCCTTCAGGTATCTCCTCAATCTTCAGAGGCGGATTCACATCCTCTCCATCAGATGTGTACTTGGCTGGGATTCTTCCATTATGCTCAAACGCTGAACTTGTTATCTTCAAGTCTGTCATCTATTCACCCTGATATATGCTTGGGTTTAGATTAAATAAGCTGTGAATGATAATATTATATAATGGATATCCGATTGCTTGCCTATGCTTTCGTTGGGTTGTTTATTGGAATCTCCATGTTTGTGGGCGGACTTTTATTATTCAAGCGGAAACGATTGATAGAAAACATACCAACATCCAAAGTGAGATCCATTGCAATGGGCCTGGTAGAGATCTTTGGCAAGGTTATGCCAACAGAGGGGGTCCTCTTGAAGAGCCCATTCTCCAACAAGGATTGCCTGTACTACAAATACCAGATACAAGAGTACAGAAGCAGTGGTAAGAGTGGCAGATGGGTTACAATCAAACATGATGAGAAAAGACTGCGATTCTATCTGAAGGATGATACAGGAAAGGTTTTAGTTGATAGTGAAGGCGCAAAGGTTGATATAAAGAGGGATTTTGCATACGACACAGCGCTTGGGCAAAAGATTCCAGACAACATCACTAGGTTTTTAGATAAAAGCAAGATTAGATACAAAGGTGTATTTGGCTTCAAGAAGAGTATGCGTTTCAGGGAATCCTTCATAGAGCCTCTTGACAAGCTGTACATACTTGGAACAGCTGATGATAACCCATTTGTTAAGGATGCATCAACAACCGCTGGTGTTGAGGATGTAATCATTCACAAAGGCAGCAATATCTACTACATTTCAGACAGATCTGAGAAAGAGATGCTGAAGAGTTTCAAATGGAAAATAATGGCTGGTTTACTAGGAGGGGGACTGCTTATTGTTGGTTGCCTATTCGTAATCCTTTTATATCTAGGGGTCTACTAAATAATAAAGAGGTTGTCAAATGTTTTTGGAAATAATAATTGGAGTTATTGTATTTCTCATCGTAATTGTAGTGGCCTTTTACCTCATAGCAATCTACAACGGCCTTGTTCGTCTGAGAAATAACATAAAGAAATCGTGGGCAAACATAAACGTGCTTCTTAAGCAGAGAACAGATGAACTTCCCAAGCTTGTTGCATCTGTCAAGGGTTACATGAAGTATGAGAAGAGTGTACTAACCACCTTAACAAATGCACGAACACAGTTCTTGAACGCAAAGACAATGGCACAGAAAGCTGCAGCAGACAGCATGATAACAAGCACCCTAAAAACACTCTTCGCTGTTGCTGAGAACTATCCCAAGCTGAGAGCAAACGAAAACTTCATGCAGCTACAGAACCGAATAAGCGGAATAGAAAACGAGCTTGCAGACAGAAGGGAATTCTACAACGACAGTGTGAACAACTTCAACATACGAATAGAATCGTTCCCTGAT
>JBDRNB010000027.1:0-6970 GCA_043811635.1 Candidatus Aenigmatarchaeota archaeon | reverse complement strand
TCTAAAGGATATATACAAAGGAAAATTGAAATTATAGAACTGAGACTTGTTCTCCCAACGCAATTGTCGTAATCAGTGCCAATTAGATGATTATGAGTAAATTAATTGCAGGATACGTTTCTTTATCTTTGAATTCTTATTTTTTGGTGTGACCTTTATTATATCAAGTATTTTGGCTGGTTGTTCACTTAGAACTATTATCTTATCTGACAACTTAATGGCCTCTTCGATATCATGAGTAACAAGGAGTATTGTTAATTTCCTTTTCTTCCATAATTTAGTTATAAAATCCTGCATCTTTAGTCTTGTTAGATAATCCAGAGAACTGAAAGGTTCGTCCATTAGTAAGATGCGGGGATTGTTGGCAAGGCAACGAGCAAGCCCTGTTCTTTGTTTCATGCTTCCTGATAGTTGGTGAGGGAAATGGTTCTCAAATCCCAAAAGGTTAACTTCTTTCAATAGTCTTTTGGTTATATTTTCTGTTTTTGAGGTCGGATCGCCCCGACTAATTGGACCCAGCTCTATGTTTTGTTTCACGGTTTTCCAGGGAAATAAGTTATGATCTTGAAAAATAAAACCTGTTCTGCCATTAGTTATTATTTCACCACCTGAACAACTAATAAATCTTTGAATCAAGTATAGAAGTGTTGATTTTCCACAAGCATTAGGTCCAATTATGGATACGAACTGGCCTTTGTTTACAGAGAATGATATGCTGTCCAGTATCTTTTGGGCACCGAAACTTTTCTCAACATTCTGTACTCTAATTTCAACTTTCATTTTTCCACACCACAAATCTATTTCCTAATAGTAAGAATATCCTATCAAAAACGAGGCCAAGAATCCCAAGAATAATTATATAGCCTACTACGAGATCAATTCTATACACTGACTGAAGGAAAAATATCCTATATCCCAGGCCTGAAAAGGCTCCAAGCATTTCTGCAGCCACCAGAACTGAAAAACCAATGCCTACTCCTATGCGTGAACCATTGAGTATGTAAGGCATTGAACCCTTCAGAATGACTTCTTTTAACATGAAATAGCTTCTAAGTCCCAAAGATTTTGCAACAAGAAGGTACTTCTTTTCAATATTTCTGACTCCGTTATGCGTGCTTATCCAGACTGGGAAAAATACAGTCCATGCGAGTAATAGTATCTTCGATATTTCAGTTATGCCGAACCATACCAAGAATAACGGAACAAGTGCAAGTGGTGGTATGAATCTAAAGAAATTAGCAACATTACCTCCTGTCTCATTGAAATTATTCACTTTACCTGTAACTAAACCAAAAACTATGCCTGATAGAATGCCTATAACTGAACCTATGAATAACCTTGTTAGGCTTGAAAGGATATCTATGAATAATTTGTTAGCGCTCTGGAATGAAAGAATGACATCTATAGGTAAAGGAAAGAGTGTCCTATTGATGTTAAGGAGTGGTATTGATATTTGCCAAACTAACAAAACCATCAGAAATGTTACCAAATAAAGGATCAATTTGCGTTTCATTATCATACATCATATACCAACACCACTTGGCTTGAGTTCTTGTAAGAATAACGTGTTAATAATAAGGGTATAATCAGGGACCTCAGTTGCTGTTGTGAATTCTTGTTCCATTGCCCAAACAGCCTCTTCATCCAAAGAATCTGTGAGTAATTCATTTAATACAATTTCATAATTCTGTTTTTTCATAACCTCAAAAAGTATATCTGGTTTTGATTCTGAATATTCTGATACTATCAGTAATGATTCTTCTGGGTTCTCTTGCAAGAAAGTTTCAGCCTTAAGTAATGATTTAATGAACTTCTTTATCACCTCTGGATTTTCTTTTTCAAAATCCTTCATAACAACTATATTCCATGTCTCTCCATAGAGATCAGACGGACTGAATATTTTCAGATTGTCTGAACCAATTTCTTCTCTTGCAAGGAATGGGAACGGTTCAAAAACTATAAATGCATCAATATCTCCTTTCACTAAAACAGTGACCATATCACTTGGGTTCAAAAATACTAAGTTAACATCTGATATGCCTATGCCATGTCTCTCCAAGAATTTATGAGTGAAAAATAAAGGTCCTCCACCACGAGTGGTTGCAATATTCTTTCCAATTAAATCCCTTTCTGTACTAATATCTGAATTCCTTCTGGCAACAACTTGTATATTATCTGCAGAGAATTCAATCGTGGCTATAACTGAAATATCCTGATTTGCCAGTCCAGCAAGCGCAATAGGCACATCTGCTGTGGTTGCAATATCAGACCCTCCTCCTATCAGAGCGTCTAATGCCAATTTTCCTGTGGGGAATCCTTTATAATCCATTATGAGCCCTTGCTCCTCAAAATATCCCTTTTCTTCCGCAATGAATATTAAGGCTGAATTAGGAACTAGGTTTATAGAAAGTGTTATATGCTCATCTATAGAAATAACTCTCCCGGTTAAAAAATCTTGACTTAACATGAAAGTTGCTCCCACTACAACAACTATCACGATCAATGATAGTGTCCCTTTCCATGTTTTTAACAAATTCATAACCAAAAGAAGTGAATATAGATTTATAAACACTTGTCCTCCTTCAACGAGACTACAAAATAACATTTATAAAGCAAAAGCTCTTCAATAAATCATGGAGCAAAAAATTCTTGAAGAAATCGGTTTGGCGAATAGTGAAATAATAATCTATAGGGCATTGTTAAGAACTGGTTCTGTAAAAGTAGGGGAATTGATGAAAGAGGTAGCCCTCCATAGAAGCAGGGTTTATGATGCTATTAATCGGCTTATTGATAAGGGATTGGTTTCCTATGTGATCAAGAATAATATAAAATATTTTGAGGCATCTGATCCTGAAAAATTGGTATCATATATTGAAGAACAGAAAGAGAAACTAAATCAGAAAGAAATGTCAGTGAAGAAACTTATACCAGAACTCAGAAAGAAAATTTCTCCTACAAAACCTCATGCAGAAGCGCATGTATTTCTTGGTAAAGAGGGTTTCAAAACTGTACGGAAAGACGTTCTCAGACAAAAACAAGATATTTACATGATAGGCGCTATCGGAAAGGAAGATAAATTCGTAAAATATTTTTTCCCTGGGTTTAATCGGTTGAGAATAAAAAATAAAATTAAATGGAAGGTCCTTTTTGATCATGAAGTAAAAAACAAGAACATAACAAAACTTGAATTAATGTGGAATATTTCTGAAAAATGAGTATTTTAAGTTCTTGGTTTCTCTCCCAGCGTATCACTTCTGATAATACTCATTTCCCAGATGCGTGATCAGGTCTTCGCCCATCATGTGTCTGAGCGTGTTCTTCAGCTTGGTGTGCTGGATGAACAAGTCGTGTTCTGGGTAGACGTTGTCTGCGTGGAGGGGGCTCTTGAAGTAGAAGGACAGCCATTCCTGTATGCCTCCCATGCCTGCTCTCTGCGCGAGGTCTGTGAACAGGGCCAGGTCCAGAACTATTGGAGCTGCAAGTATGCTGTCCTTGCAGAGGAAGTTAACCTTTATCTCCATTGGGTATCCCAGCCATCCGAATATGTTTATGTTGTCCCAGCCCTCCTTATCATCTCCCTTGGGAGGGTAATAATTAATTCTCACCTTGTGGTACATGTCCTTGTACAACTGGGGATACATCTTGGGCTGCAGTATGAAGTCTAGAGCAGATTTCTTGCTCACTTCCTTGCTCTTGAAGGAACCTGGGTCATCCAAAACTTCTCCGTCCCTGTTTCCAAGTATGTTTGTAGAGAACCATCCAGTAAGGCCAAGCATCCGCGCCTTCAGGCCCGGGGCAATGATTGTTTTCATCAGGGTTTGACCAGTCTTGAAATCCTTTCCTCCGATTGGAACACCCTTCTGTTCTGCCAGTTGTGTCAGTGCAGGAACATCTGTTGTAAGATGAGGAGCACCATTCACATACGGAATCCCTTCCATAATTGAGGCGTATGCATACATCATGGAAGGTGATATGTCCTCGTGATTCTCTTTCAATCCCTTTTCAAAGGATTCGATTGTTTCATGAACATCATGCTTCTCTTTGTATACCTCTGTGCTTGCGCACCAGATCATAACTGTACGAGAAGTCTTCTCCTTGAATCCCCTGATGTCCTCCCGGAGCTGCTCTGCAAGTTCATACTTTGTTTCAGCTTGTTTTATATGGGATCCGTCCAGATTTTTCACATAGTTCTGGTCAAAGACTCCCTTCATGGGCATGATATTTTCAAGTTCTTGCTTGACTGCTTCCAGGTCCTTTTCACTCAGGACCTTTGCCTTCTTTGCTGCCTGGTAGGCGTCATCCTCGAATATATCCCACGCAGCAAACTCCAGATCCTTCAGGTCTGCAAGAGGAACAAAATCCTTTATCAGAGGCGTTCTGTTCTCATCCCTTCTTCCGAGACGGATAGTCTGCATCTGTGAAACGCTTCCGTATGGGAGTGAGCATCCCTTTCTTATCATCTCCACACCTGCTATAAATGTTGTGCTGACTGCTCCAAGGCCGACAAGCATGACTCCAAGCTTTCCTTCGGCAGGCTTTATCTCTGTCATAAGTAACACTATTTTATATTATAAAATAGTAACTATTTATACTTTACGCTGTAAAATAGTTATATGACCACCCCATCCCAGAGGTTTGAGAAGAGCCTGACAAGAGACAACCTGTGGATATACATTCTCACGCTTCTGAAGAAGAGGGAGATGTATCCATACGAGATAAGGGACAACATAAAAAAGAGTTTCGGTTTCTCGCCTGGAAACATGACTGCCTACATAGTTTTGAGGAAACTCAGGTCAGGCGGCTATGTAAAGGTGATAAAAAAGGATCAGGGTAGGGGCCCTGAGAGAACCTTTTACAAAATAACAACCAAGGGTGCTGCAGAGCTCAAGAAGGCGAGCAGCGTTTACAAATCCCTTTCCAAGAATTTCTGATCAGAAGCTGTCCAGCCTCTTCTGTTTTTTATTCCAGACAGACTTTTCATACTCTGTCAGGTAGTGGTACTTCTTCGGCATGAACTGCAGAAAGAGTCTCTTATTCTCCCTCTCACGTATCTCCTGGCTGTCGTAATAAACCTCCCACCACTTCTTGTCAAACTGAAGCTCTGAAAGTATCTTGTCATCCGGAAGATCTGTCTCAAGCTGCGCAAGGAATTGTTTCAGAGGCAGATCTGTCCTGCCATGATACTTGTTTTTCATGGCAACGAATGTTCCTCTTGGACTGCCTATGAGTATTATATATGTGGGAAATCTGCGCATGAAATGCCTGGTCACAAGATCCTCTATGTGATGTTCCGGATTCATCTCTGCATACAAAACACCTTTTCTGCTTGTTTCAAGCCTGACAAATGATATGGTCTTGTGGTAGTAGCATCCTGCCTGACTGTTCCATGAATGGATCTTCTTTGCCTCTGGTGTGGCCTTGTTTCTAAGCAGAGCAGGATTCTGTTTCATTGCCTGCTCAAAAACTTCCCTGTTGAAGTCCTTGTGCCTTGGCGCCCATTCGAACATATCAAAAACTCCTCAGGCTTGTCTGTGTCTTGCCATCAACCTTTATGAAAGGCTTTGCGCGCTTCAGAACCACCCCCATACGATGGAGTGTTTCATAATTCATGATCCTCTGCTTTTGTTTCTGCATATGAACTATTCGGTGTGCAGTTGTTGGCCCTATGCCTGGAACACGTATAAGAGAATCAAAGTCTGCTGAGTTTATGTCCACAGGTCGTGTAAGAACTTGCTTGGCAAGAGCTAGTTTCGGATCATCCTTCGGAAGCATGCCGTGATCCATGATCGTTTCAAACTCCTTCAGCTGCATTCCGTATGTGCGCATCATGAAGTCTATGTTGTAAAGCCTGTGCTCACGAAGCGGGGGCTGTGAATTCTTATTTTCAAGCGGGGTGTTTTTCACTGGCATGAAAACAGAAAAATATGCGCGCCTCAGGTTCACGTTCTCATACTCCCAATTGGTTCTCTTCAGGATCTCTATATCTGTCTCATCTGCTCCACCAACCACGTATTGTGTTGTCTGTCCTGCAGGAAGCTTGAGGTCCTTCACCCATCTCTGCCTCCGGATTATATCTATCTTGTAATCCTTGTTGCTTGATATCTCTGAAAGCCTGGACTTGTTCGGAGCTTCTAAATTCACAGACATCCTGTCAGTGTACTGGGAAGCTTGTTTGATCAGATCCTTGTTCACACCTGGGATCACCTTGAAATGAATGTATCCGTGGAATTTGTACTTCTCGCGCAGCAGCTGGACTGCAGAAAGCATGTCTTCTGTTGTCTTGTCAGGGTCCTTTACTACACCTGAGCTGAGGAATAACCCTTCCACATAATTCCTCATGTAAAGGGACATGAATGTCTTTGCAAGCTGATCTGGAGTGTAGCTTGTTTTATTTGTTCTCTTTGCATATGTGGAGTTTGCACAGTATTTGCAGTCATAGATGCATGAGTTGCTGTACAGTGTTTTGAAAAGGGAGACGCATCTTCCGTTTGTTGTGAAGGAATGGCAGATGCCAGATGCAGCTGCATTGCCTATCCGGTCATTTGTCTTTGTCTTTCTGCTGGATGCAGAAGAGGCACACGTGTCATATTTGCCTGCATCTCCAAGAATCCGTATCTTATCCAGAATCTCCATGAAGTAGATTTGTCGCGCACATATATAGTCTTAAGGGTAGGAGCGTGCCAATATGCCAATAGAAATCTACGCCTCGATTGTCTGTGGAACAGGTGAAGGCACAGTTATTTCCTTTGTTTTTCCGGCTGCAAGAATAGCTATCTTTATGAGCGCGTATTCTTTGCCTTGTATTATGCTTAGATTTGCTTTTTCTGCATGAATTAGAAATTCTCTTGACAATCCGAACTTTTTTATAAATGCTTCTTTCGCCATTTTTCCACCCATTAACCAATAGAGTCTTCGCCCTAAGGACTTGCTGGAACCTTTAGTTCCTTCAATGTCATTGGTCAGGCCAATG
>JBDRNB010000026.1:0-9064 GCA_043811635.1 Candidatus Aenigmatarchaeota archaeon | reverse complement strand
GAGCCTTGATCTTGCCAACTGAAACAACCTTTGCATATTCCTCGTATCCATTTTCACCTTCCACCTTGAATCCACCACATGTCGCGAAAACCTCTATATTCTCAAGCTTTTGGTCATTGTTGCTTATTCGGAAGAACATATATTCAGCTTCTTCCTTTCCCAGGTCAAAAACTATCGTGTCAGATAAAGCTTGAAAATCCTCGCCAGAATGATATGTCTCCACAGTAAAGGGAACATCAGAAGGAACGCACTCTGCACAGCTGGCACAGCTCATAATCTGTTCACAGCTAACCAGCAGACCATCCACAGTCTTGTAGGCCTGCTCACTCCAGTTCGCAGGCACGTCGTCAGTATTCACGCACGCCAGCCTCACCTGCCTCCCGCACAAATCCGCAGGATCCACAGCCACAATCCCGTCTATCTTTGTATCAGTGCACCCAGACGTGAGTATCACCACCACGAGAACCAGCATGAGCAGGTATTTGAAGTACATGCTTTATGATTGTAGTGTGAGGTTAAAATGTCTTTTGAATGCCTGAAACCAGACCGAAAAGCTTAAATTAGTACCAACTAATAGTTACACAGATATCATATTCACCAAATACACAATTCAAGTTTCAGCACAGAATCCGGAAATCCATCCAGATTCAAGGAACTCTCATGAGTTTGCACATGAAAACAAACCCCGCTGGCGCAATGGGCAACTGTCCAATAAGCGAATTACATGGGTTTGATAAATGTAGTGTAAGCTCCATCAAAGAGAGAATCTGAGCATGGGGATTTCTTCTAGTTTTCATGACTTTGCTCAGACTTGGGTGTCTTTGGTGAGATAGGAGAGAAAATAAAGAGAAAATGAAAATATTTTCAAGAAGGGAGTCTTGCCATGGGTAGGATTGAAACAACAGTATTAATAGTACTCCTTCTGGTTGTGTTTGCTGTCGGCATTCCCGAACGAACGGAGAGGTCAGCCCAAAATGACCTCAAGAATGATCTCGATAAACTTCGAGATGTTGTGTCTCAGTTCTATGACACGGAGGATCCAAGCAGGTGGCCCACATATGAGGAGTTAAGAAAGCAAGTCGATTACATGGACATTGAGAATCCGTTTCAAGATTCAGCAGCGGATTCCGTTGTTTTGGGAGACGTGATGGGTACTGTAACAGGCACCCGAGGCGGCTGGGTTTATAATCCATCAACAGGTGAAATCTGGCCAAACACTAACAAAACAGGCGAAAACCAGTGGTAGCCTGAATTCAATTGGAATTGGAGGATTAAGCAATGAATATTCAAGATCTCCTCGAGAAGTTCCGGTTGTTTTCAGAATCGGAACATGAAAGAGTCAAATCAAAAATGAAATTTGACTACAGCAGACTTCCGGTATCCCGTTATAAACGGATTATCGAGGCCCTGGTTTTCTGGGAATTCGTACGCGTACATCTCGGCAATTTTGACTGGAAGACAAGAAGAGAATTCCTATTCCATTCTATCAATCACTCTAAAAATAAATTGAGCAGCACCATTGCGATGCTCGAGTCAATGCCCACTTCCATGTTCCGGCGCATATTGTGGAAGTACAACATTGATTTCATGTTCTACGCCAAAGACCCTGACAACTTTGTGGTGTTCGAGCATTTCCTCAGAAGGCTTGAAGTCTCCCAGACATTCATGATAGAAGAGAATTTCTCTGATCTCTTCATCAATAAAAAGGTTCCGCGTGTTTTCTCCAGGTTTTCTAGATTCTTCAAGGGGATCACTGTTGACAAGCTCCTCGCAGAAGAGTCTGATGGACTGAAATTTGAGAGAAGATATGCAAGAAAGGGGTCATGGTCTTATAATCTTCTCGATCTTGGTTTCGGATTCAACCAATATCCGGAAGGGGGGAATAGTGACTATAAGAATGTGGAAGTGAGTCCTCTGACGTTTCTTTCCCACAAGAAGCATTCAGATGATTTTGTGGTGAACACAGAATTCGGTCTGTACTGGATTTTCTACAGACTGGCCAGAAGCAACTATGTCTGGTTTCCGAATAGAGATGTGAGGCTTAAGACCCATATATGCCCAGGCTTCTGGTATACACTCTTCATCCACTTCCTGTTCTGGATTGCGTCGCCACTTGCGGCCCTGTTCATCGGGTCCATACTCGCCACATACGGCCTGGATATGTTTCTCCATCCATTCTCTTCCTGGATCGGAACTGGTCTATGTGTTCTGTTAATACCTGCGGCAGTGACACCACTCTGGCTATCAATTGCAGCTCTGAAATTTATTTTCAGTTTCATTTTCAGGCATATCTTGTCTAAGAAAGTACGAACTGCCATTGACGACTGGGTGACAATAAATGATGATAATATCACTTTAACAGTTGTAATCGCATTTGCCACGGTGGTTATTGTATTAATAACATATTGTATTCTCTGGTTTCTTCTGCCTGAGTACGGAGTCCTGTTCTCAATCCTTATCATAGCAACCTTGTACGCCTATATATGCTGCAAAATCTCTGCAGCGCTTGACTGTGAACCGGAATTCGGCGAATGGCCACTACTTGCGAAGGTGCCAATGCTCATTGCAGTCGGAGCAATTCTGGTCTGTTTGGCAGTCTTCAAACATGACATGTTCCTGTATTGCTGCATAGAAGTGGCGAATGCCATCAAAGTAGCAATCATATTCATAGCGAATATAATCTGGTGGTTACTATCAGTGGGCATACCGTGGCTTGCATTGAAGTTCTGGTTGATTCTAACAGTTTTGGGCAAGAATCTCTGGACATTCAAACTCCCAATACTTTTATTTATCCTTCCAGCTATATTTTTCTGGGCGGTAATCTGGTTGGCAGAAGGTATTGCGGATGGAAAATACAAGAGCGTCTGGCTGAAAAGGCTCCTTATTATAAACAGGAACATGTTTATTGGTATTCTGTTTATTCTCATATTAGGGAGCGTGACAATGTCAACCATTTTTCTATACCATTCACTCACACCTGCTGACTGGATTGAAATCATTCCAGCTATCAGTCTGTTTGCGGTCATATTCCTACTTGCCTATATATTCTCCCTCTCCGATAAGACGTACAGGTTTGATCCGAGAGCGAAGGAGTTAAGATCCATATCAAATAATTACAAGAACATGAGCGCCAGCAAGCTCTTCAAGAACAAGTGGTATATGGGTCTTTCTAAATCAGAGAAAGAAAGAGTGACAGCGAGACTGAGTGGACTGGTAAGTGCTATGACGCAATATGGGTCAGGGATGAAGAAATAGAAGCGCTATACAACATAATCATCCCGAATCTGAATTATTCGGTTCTTCAATCACTCGAGCGTTATAAGGAAGAAATAAAATCCAGTGACGATAAGCATCGAGTAGTCAGACTGATAAGCTCGGGCATGACCTACGATGAAGCCGTGAAGCACATTAAGCAAGCCAAAGAAAGAAGCGAAACACGCTGGAAGTATACAGTCCGTGTCCTGAAAGTCGCCTTCTTCTGGCTAATAGGCATCTTCTGGATCGCATATGGTATCATTTACGCTTTGATGTTCATATTGTCTCTGATCGTAAAAGTGTTGGGATACCTGAAAACCATCGCCAAACTATGGAGGTTCTTCAACAAGATGTGCCCTTACGTGATGCCAACTGTCTCAGTCAAGAGGGCCGAAACCCAATCACAAGAAGGTTGATCGCTTTTCAATATCCCTCAGAGGGCCCTCTCCATCCGAGGGGGCTCTCTTCATGAGGCAAGAACCATAAACGAAAGGATAAAAAGTGAAATTTAGTACTCTAATTTGGGATGTTGAGCCTTTTGATGAACCGATCCCAGCAAGTTCTCTTCACTTCGAAACCACAGGAGGAACAACCTATCCTGATGGTGCCGAGGAATGTGAGATCCGATTCTGGAACGATTCTGTAGATACAAAACAGGACGTTCTGGACGGAGAAGGAAAGGAAACTCAAATCCGAGACGGTGAAGGTGGAAGAAAGGAACTCTGGGCAAAGAATCCAGGAGATGCTGAATTCCGTATGTCCATGGTTCCTGGAGTACAATACCGCTACATCAACATGAGTGGCGATACCATCTACATCGAACGTGTCCTCTTCTCCCAGAGTCTGGCATTACAATCGGAAGAGTATCGTTCACTCTTCACGAAAGCCGGCATTGAACTTCCTCTTGGAACATTGGCTCCGGTTCTTTACATCATCACACCAGAAGGCATCGTTGCTACAGTCCGTGGTTCAGGAACACCCAAATACCCCGGCGGTATCTGGGGTGTCGGAGGAGATGTTGATAATCCCTCGATCACACTCGCCCAACACCTCAAAAACAAGGAATTGAAGGAAGAACTCGTTGTTCCAGCCGGCATCAACGACATGATTACACTTGGTCTTGTCTTTGACAAGGCGCTGATGAAGCATGATATTGTCGTCGTGGCGAAAACCGAAAGCCACTTCTCTGAGATCAAGAAAGGCGACGGCTATTTGCCGGATGTCGAATCTGTCATGTACATTTCTCTTGATGGACTGTCATCATTCCTCATTCACAATTTCGTTCCGATTCCCGACGCCACTAACAAATGTTGGATTGGCAAACCTACTCCCGCATGCAGCGGTGGCCTCTTTTTGGTGGGAAGTCATATCAATGGCCCAGTCTGGCAAGACCGAGTTCACCTCGAACTTCAAGACATTCGATGATCAATAACATCTTAACACACCCGATATACTCCACTATTGGGTCGTGTTTTCCATTGTCTATTTAACGGGATATATAACACCTTGAACATTCCCGCCTATGAAGAATTCACTTCAAATATATGTTCCTCTTCTGCCTTCTGTGGTACATGAAATCGTTCTCTGTGTTGGCCTTTTCCTCGTTTATGAACTCTATGATGGATGACAGCTTCGAGCTCATCTCATCAGCGTAATAGACTGCAACAGCCTCTGAGAACATGGGCTCCTTCGGCGAGCCGAACTCATTTGAGCCGTGGTGGCTTAAGACTATGTGAAGAAGCTTGTTCCTAATCTCCTCGTCTGTGTTCAGTTCTTCCATTACATTTGACAACATGTTGAAGCCCATTGGTATGTGGCCTTTCAGCTGGCCCTTGACAGTGCCTTTTATCCTTGTTGTCACGTCTATCTCATGTATCTTTCCAATGTCATGCAGCAGGACCCCGGCAATCAGCAGGTCCCTGTCAAGGCCGGGAAACATGTCCTTGCTTACTTCGCAGTATCTTGCCATCTCCAGGGTGTGCTGAAGGAGACCTCCAGTCCAGTTGTGATGGATCTCTATTGCTCCTGGGTGTTTTTTAAACCTGTCAAGGAACTTGGCATCTTCAATAAAAATCCTTTCCAGAACCCTCTTTATCTGGGGATTCTGAACATTGTTTATGTGGCCCTTGAGCTCGCCCACCATCTCGTCCAGGGGCCTTTTTGGGGGTTTTATGAATTCTGCGGGGTTGTATTCGTCCTTGTTCAGCACCCTTATGACATCAGGCGGGTTTGTTGATATGATCGGCTTGTTGTTGAAGGTATTGAAATAGCCTGCCACTAAAACAACATCATCCTCTCTTACTCTGTCGTAGATCTCCCTTACCTTGGCCTCGTCCTTTTCACCCCAGTAGCTGTATTCAGCGCTCTTGCCTGAGGCATCAGAAAGTATTAGATTGAACATGAAGCCCTTCACATAAGGCTTCATGACCTTCTTTATTTTCACAACAAATATATCATCAACCCTTTCCCCCTCTTTCAGTTCGCCAATGGGCCTCTTTTTCGAGTACATAAATGGTCATTGGCGAAAAGACATATAAGTTTTCCCTGCTTCACATTCATCAACAACAAGATCCATCCTATCCGCCTCTTTTATACTTCGTCCCCAAAGAATTACTGACTTTTCTGCCTAATTCAAGAGCGTCCTTCTCTGTCATGTCACTTCTCTTCTTGAATTCCCTCATGAATTCCATGTCACGTATCTTCTGCATGAATGCCTGCCTGGCCACTTCTGACCAATTTATCTCAGGAAACTCCTTCATCTTCTGTTTGACTTCCTTTGGTATTGCCATAGTCATGCTGGTCATAATATCACCTCTATGTATATTTATGTATATTATGTTTAAATATGTATATATACATATTTATTTAATCATAAAAATCAAAGAAGCATCCAAAATCCTTTTTGTCCCTCTTGACAATCCGTATCCTTGTGGAAAGATCAAAGTCGGTTATCATGCCTTCTTTCCATTCAATGACAAGCCGTCCTGTGAATTTGCCTTTCTTCAGTTTCTCCAATGTTCTCTTATTTAATACAGAAAATACGGTTTTTTTCTTGTTCATATCGATTTATTATATATTTACAAAAGTAGTTGAATTTGTTGGCATTAATAGTTTCCGTGAAACAATTTCAAAACATGAAACAATGACCCATCCGGGTCAGTATACTTATACGGATTCTAAAGAGTTCCTCGCTCTCGTGGATTTTTATAAAGAATAGGACGAAAGAAGATAACTATGAAGAATATAGGCATGTCTGTGTTTGGTATTATACTGATAGCTGTGTCTCTATTCATTCTCACTTTCGCGGAAAGTGAAATTGCGGGCATTTGGCCTATAGCTGATCCAATAACTCAAACAGGCATTGGAATATTTCTGGGTGTATTGGGACTTATAATTGTTTTTATGAACAGAAGGAAATAATTCAGTCAGAGAGACATTAAAAGTCTTTTTTAAACATCATGCTAAGATTTTAACATGAAAAGAGGAGGCAATAGATAGGATTATATGCTTACTCCAAATCAAATGATACCACTTCCATTAAGAATAATAATTGCAGTCGTTATACTTCTAATAATATTTTTCGTTTATGGCTGGCCTTTTATCTAACTTCTAGACTATTTTCATCTCTCCTTCCAGAAGAACCCATCATCGGTGTGTGTGAACAAGTTACGTTTATATATTTAACGATTAATAATGACAAAGGTGAGACTATGGCAATACATGTAGACTTGAGAGAACGTTCGGATAGAATTGATATGGACGGTTTATTTGTTTCAGATGTAACTGTTTTTGATGGCGATCCAGGTATTTTAACGATGGGTTTATCACAGATTCTTTTGAATAGAAGATACACGAATAGAGGTGAAGCTGAGGAAGCATTACTTAAAGAACTGAGTAACTATGGTATCACAAGAGAACATGTGGAATTTAAATACCCTATATAGTTCTTAAATCTCGCGAACCAATCATCGTGAGGCGTGTGAGAGGGATTGCCAAGTCGTGATGTTATCGGACATTTCGTTCTTGTCATTCGGTCAAAACCGAACAAAATCGAAAGATTTATATGATAAGATTCAATTATAATTTAACATGAAGCATATTGTTTTAATTGGAATGATTTTGATAGTTGTCTTGGTTAGTGGATGCACTCAAACAGATGGTGATCCATCACCTAGTATTATTATTGATTTAGAATACATGGGAAATCCTAGTGTTGGTGAAGAATTATTAATTAGACTTCATATTAACCCTGCTACTGGGCTGGGTGAAGAATTCTTTGATACCCAAGCAAGCGTAGAATTTGATTTACCGGATTCTTTTGAGTTGTTAGAAGGCGAAAGTGTTCAAAACATTGTATTTACTGATTTTGAGACAAAAACAATTGAGATAAAGGTCAAACCAACTGAAACAGGAAATTTTGATGTTAAATCTACTCTCGCAAAACAAAATAGTGGACAATTCTGGAAAACTATTCAAGTAGCAGTTAGCACACCTCCGGAACAAAACAACATGTTTGCATTAGACCTATATAATAGATACAAATCAGAAGATGGTAATCTATTTTTCTCACCCTATAGCATTTCATCCGCACTATCAATGACTTATGAAGGTGCAAAAGGACAGACAGCAGAAGAAATGCAAGCAGTTTTACATTTGCCTGATGATAAAAATAAAATCCGAGCGGATTTTGTGAGTATTTATGATGAGCTCAATAAAGCAGACAAATCATATAAATTAACTGCTGCAAATGCTTTATGGGCTCAAGAAGACTATCCTTTTGTTGATGAATATTTTAATGTTGTTGATGAGTATTATGATGGAAAGGTGACTAATCTTGATTTTAAAACAGATACAGAAAATTCTCGTGTTACAATTAATGATTGGGTTGAAGATAAAACTAATGATAAGATAAAAGACCTTATTCCGGAAGGAATACTTAGCTCTGCTACAAAATTAGTTCTAACAAATGCAATTTATTTCAAAGCAAATTGGTCAAATCAATTTGATGTAGAAAATACATGGGATGGAAAATTCAAATTGAGTTCTGGCCAAGATGTGGATGCACGAATGATGCATAAAACAACTAATTACAGTTATGGTGAAACAGACAATCTACAAATATTAGAAATGGATTATATTGGAAATGACCTTTCAATGTTAATAATTCTTCCAAAAGATAACAAATTAAACCAAGTAGAGAATGATTTTAGCAAAGAAAAACTGGAAGATTGGAAGAATAACATGCAAACTGAAAAAGTAAGAGTCACATTACCAAAATTCAAATTTGAAACAAAGTATTTCATGGCTGAAGATTTGAAGGAGATGGGAATGCCTACCGCTTTCAGATATCCTGATGCTGATTTTACTGGAATGAGTCCAACCGGCGAGTTATTTATTAGTGAAGTAATCCATCAGACATTTATTGAAGTTGCAGAATATGGGACAGAAGCGGCTGCTGCAACAGCAGTTATTTCGGGAGAGGGTAGTGCTGGTCCAACAGAAGAGCCTAAGATATTCAATGCAGATCATCCATTTATATTCATAATCCAGCAAAAAGATTCTGGGAATATCCTATTTATGGGAAGAATGAGTGATCCAAGTTAGTAGATTTTTTGAATCCCACAGAAGAACCCATCATCGTGGGGGAGGTTGTGGTGGACAAGTTACATTTATAAAGTCAATACCACTGGTCTACTGACCAGTGGATAAAGACACTAATTCTCAAAAAACAAAAAATAAAACGGGAAGCGAAACCTGTCCCGTTACAGGCACAATTCAATTAGATGTAGGTTTCGCTGCCTTAAATTAG
>JBDRNB010000025.1:0-3224 GCA_043811635.1 Candidatus Aenigmatarchaeota archaeon | reverse complement strand
ACCATTGAAGAGAGGATAGAGGATCTTGAAATGATGGATAAACTCACAAAGAAAAGCAAGCTTACACAGAAGGATGTTGATGAAATAAGTAAAAAGATTGATTCTTCTGTTGCAAAACAGCTGGGATTGAAATGAGAATTGTTATTGATACAAATGTGCTTATATCAGCGTTGATTAGGGATTCAGTTACAAGAAGAATTATCGTTCAATCAGGATGGGAATTCTATTATCCAGAGTCTTCTTTACATGAAATACGCAAGCATGAAAATATGATTCTGGAGAAATCTGGACTTTCTGAAAATGAATACTCTAAACTTTTACATATTATGTTCTCTTATATCACGATTGTTCCCATGGAGCAATATGTCTCGCGACTGAAAGAGGCGGAGAAATTACTAACTGCAGATCCTGATGACGTAGTGTTTCTTGCAGCAGCATTGCAAATTGAGGGTTCAATAATATGGTCTGATGACAAGGATTTTGACAGGCAGAATGTGATTAAAAACCTTAAAACAAAGGACATGATGACTTTGTTCTATTCAAAATAATTCCACTTGAATTATCAAGACGCATGAGGCGGTTGAAGTTGTCATATTCGTAGGTGTACTGGCTGGTGTGGACTGATGGATTGATTGATTCGTAATCTGAATAGATTCCGTTCGTGGCGGTGGCCATGATCTGCAAGTTTATATTAAGAACGTTCTTGCAGAAAATATCAAATGTATTATTGTATAAACACATCAGAAGGGCTACAAGGTCGGCGACTACATAGTTCTTGGGAAAGAATGATTTTAGCATAACATATTTAAAAACTCGAAGTCAATCAAGTAAATAGGAGGAATTCTTATGAAAACTTTATCATGCGCAGAATTGTCTATAGATAAGGAATGTGATTTCAAGGCATCTGGAGAAACAGATAATGAAGTCATAGATGAAATGTTCGAACATGTAGAAGAGGTACATAAATCTAAAATGAAAAAAATGTCTGGAGAGGATGTGGAAGAAAAAATGTTTGAGCTTCTTGACGCACAAAAATAATTTTTTAACAGACCTTTGTTTTTTGGGTTGTTAATACATCAGATATAATCATAAGTATATAATAGCCAAAGACAAGATCCAGAGAAGGATGATAATCAATCCAATGGTTATATAGTTCCTGGATGATTTCTTCTCTTTAATTGACCTAATAAACCAGTATAGATGTCCGGCTAATACAAGAGCAGTTACAAACAAAAGCAGATAGCCTGCAAGGTTGTTCAGTTCCCGTGGTGCTTGTGTGAGATAGTGTAAAACAGCTACGAGGTATGCAGGATGAACAAGGTTTTGTACCCTTTTCCAATTTTTACCACCTAGTTTGAAAACCATCCAATCAGCTGATGTAATGAACGGTGGGAAGAATATGATTATGCCTAGTATGCCGAATATAAGAGGGTTTCTGAATGGGTCAAAGGACCAGACAAGAGCTGGCAAGCTTCCCATGTAGTAGATACTTATGGCAGCAAGAATGTGTATGAACACAAATACAGTTCCCATTACTCCAAGGTTTCTTCTTTCAGTCCAGTACTTCCTGTACACTGGCTTGAACTTGAAAACAACACTCAAGAGCAATGATAATCCAATGAATGTCGCACCTGAGAATGCAAAACTCCGGATAATAGATGCTCCAAACAATCCCTCAGAAACTACATAAAACTGATAACCAAATTCCACCAGCCAGAATACAATTGATAGAATTATGAAAAAAACAACCCGCTTCCACTTCTTTTTTGCATTCTCAAATAATCGTGGCATATACCAATTATATCATCTAAATAATAAAAAACCAGTATTTTATATAAAGTAACATATTTTTAAATCATGCTTCCAATTTCATAACATGAGTCTATTTAACAAGATTGGAAGGCAGGACAGGATAAGTAACTGCGTATTATTCATAACTGCTGACAGAAGAAACATCTCCCTTCCTGTTGAGATTATATCTGACGCAAGTGCGCGTTCCCTTGGTTCAACCGAGTTACAACACACGGGAGTGGCATACAAGTTCCCAACTGAAGGAGTTATACAATTCCTGATGTCAAATGTTGAAAGCCCGATAGACATCATATTTGCAAACAGGGAAAAGGAGATAACACACGTGGAAAGGAATGTGTACATGGAAGGAATGGGAAAGGGAATGCTTGTCACGTCCAAGAGAAAGGCAAGTTATGTCCTGGAGTTGCCAGGCGGATTCACATCAAGAAACAACATAAATGCAGGAGACAGGTTATCCATACTTGGTTAGAGAGCCTTCTTTTCCTCATCTGATATGTCCAGAGACTTGAGAAGGTCCTTGTTTTTCTTGAATATCAGCTTGTAGAAGGGCAGATGTGATCTTACAACCTTTTTAGATGTGTGCGTATTATCCCCTATCTTGAGGGCCACTGAATTCCTCAGTTGCCTTTTTCCCTTTGTGCGTCCATACATCATGATTCTGTCAGGCATCTTGTACTGGAAGAATGATGACTTTTCATTCTTGAATAAGGAGATGCCGCTTATCAGATCAACCATGTAGCCCTTGAACCGCCAGTTCTGTCTCATACGAACCCGGTTGCGCATGATATCAGCCTTCGAAAGCAGGTCATAGCTGTTTGCAAGGTCTTCAGGCCTTGTGATTATACTTGCCAGGTTTGTTTCAACCCACAAGAAGATTTCATCCGAGTCCTTGTCAGATTCCCTTATAGCGTTGCGTGAGGCCTTGATATTTCTTGAGCTGAAGATCTTTGGAAGCGTGGAAAACACATCACCCTTTCTCTCCCTATACCCCAGGAATTCGAGATCCTTCTCCTCTAGAGAATCACTTCTAATAGCGATCTGCAGGTCATTTATGGCTGATCTCATGTCTCCATTTGACCATTTGGCAAGTGCACGCACAGGGTTTCCATTCAGCTGGATCTTCTCCTGATCACATATGTACTTCAGCCTCTTCATGATGTCATACATGTGAACCTTCTTCATCTTGATCACGTCACATGATTCCTTCAAGCTTCGCAGCCTCTGGTTCCACCCATCATTCACAAGAATAAACACAGGAAATTTGGATTCCTGTATCAGTTTTTTGATCCCTGCAGAGGAGCCCCTGCTCAGACGTAGAATAACCTCTGCCTCGTCTACAAGTATGAACTTGCCTTTGGAGAATAAGGACATCTGCTTGGATTGACCTATAACAGAGGTGATCTCCTCTGCAC
>JBDRNB010000024.1:0-11551 GCA_043811635.1 Candidatus Aenigmatarchaeota archaeon | reverse complement strand
AAGGGCTGGAGTAGGGATGAAAGAGCTTGGAGTAGGGCATGATACAGTCCATGCATCAGATTTGGCTATACCAACATATTCGATAAAAGGTCAAGATATTTTTATTGGAATAGCATCTATGCATCATCATGCTCTAATACCATGGAATATATATAGAGATGCTATGGCGCCTGGAGGCAATATAGTCGTAGCTGATTGGCATGTTAATGACCTGTGGACACCAGAAGGTGTTTATTATATGCTTTCAGAAATGAATTGGGATAGAAAGGAAGAATGTCTAGAAGCCTGGAGAAAGGCTTATGGTATAACAGAAAATCCAGAAGGAATAAGAGCTAGATTGAGTGATGCTGATGCGGATATGATAAGATTCTGGGCAGGCTATCATGATCTTTGGAGAGAAACAAGAGAACCTGGTGAAGGAACAGCTATCTGGCCAATGGAAGGTCACAGATCACCAGAGAAGTACATGACAGAGATGATACAAGCTGGTTTTAATCTCGATTCCCCTGAAATACGAGAAATGTTAGAACAGGGATATGAAGTTAATGGAAGAAAAATCAAAACAAATCCACATCAAATACTAGACGGAAGCGAACTTCTAATGCTGACAGTGGGTCAGAAATAGTATATAAATTTACATAGCATGATGTTCTAGCCAACCAATCCCTTGAAATAGTCAAACTTCTTTCCGTCTATATAATCCAACGCCTCCTGTTTGTATTTTTGACCTTCGTCAGATTCTGGATTGAAATGTCTTATCACATCATCCAATATAGTGTAGTTTCTCCAATTTTCTGTTACAAAGTCACCCAGTTCTAGAGACCATTCCTTCCCCTGCTTCAGGGCTTCATAGAAATCCATAGCCCAGTTAAACTGGTATTCTGCGAGTTTTTGAAATGCAGGTGGAAATGTCTGCACATTGAATTTTGACATTCTGTAACCGCTTTGTTTGATATAACCTTCAACAAAGGGAACACCTTTGTAATCTACACATTCACCAGAAATCCACACCCATCGTCTGAAAACAACATAAGCCCCCATCTGTTCAAAGAGTTTATCGCTTAGAAACACAACCTTGTTCTTCAGATCCACTTCAGATGCATCTCTATGTTCTTCTATCATTTCCAATATTCTGCTTTTTATGTCACCTGAGAGATTGATTTTGCTTAGAAGATCCCCTGCCTCTTGCACACTACTTTCAGTATGATCGGTCTTTTCTGTATTTGGTCTGTGTAAATCATGTATGATGCCGGCCGCATAAGCAAGATCCTGATCCTGTTGATCATAGCCCAGAACCTCAGAAAACCATCGAGCACCAACAGCGGTTCGCTTCAGATGTGGAAATCCATGTGTGAGTGAATTCACATCTGATGTTGTCTTAACTGCAAGTTCTTCTATCTCATTTATCGGGATCATAGCTAGTATTTTTCCTTAATTATTGTCTTTGCCCATTCCTGAACCTTGGGATTGCTGAGAATCTCTTCTTTTGTGAACCATGTTAATTCATCAGCATCATCGTCTGGTATGAGATCACCTACGACCTTGCCCCTGAAAACATGACATTTATGTTGATGCGGGCCTGTGCGGGATTTAGGGGCATCATGAACAAAAACAAGGAAAGGCTTGTCTCCAACAACCTCAACACCGTTTGTTTCTTCTTTAGCTTCCCTTTTCATGGCAGTTAGTATGTCTTCACCTTCATCTACATGACCTGCAGGAAATCCAAACTCTCCTGCAGCAAGGAAGCCTTTGGCTTTTCTAGCAACCAAGAATTTGCCATCCTGTTCTACAACCACAGCTACTGTGTCATGAATTATTTCAGTTGCATTCTCCATTAATTATCTCCTCTATCTGTTCAACTATGTTATTTGATTCTATTATAGGAATACCAAACTTTTTAGCCTCCTCTTTCTGCTCACTGCTTGAGTATCCCCATCCAACAAGAGCTCCTTTAACTCCTAATAACATCACATCCTTTAGGTTTTGAAGCATGTCTTCAACAAACAGAATCTCATCCAGTTTTATGTTATGCACCTCTGCTATCTTTCTCATCTGATCTGCCTTTTTATGGGAAAATTCCTTTCCAGTTATATCCTCTTCTGATATATCAAAACCAAGATTTTTCAGTAACTTGTAGGTTGATTTACTGTCCTTGGCAGTAGCTATTACAGTCTTGTGCTTTGCAGATATTTTTTTGTATGCCTTCTCTATATTTGGAAATATACTCTGCATATTACACCATTCATCAAATGACTTTTCCACTAATTCGTCACGTATACCATAAGCTTTCTTTACATATTCCTCAATATTATCATCCTTGTATTTCTCCTTTAGCTTGTCGTAGTCTTCCTGTTTGATTTTGGAGAAGTCAGTTCCTTCTTCCTCTATAGCACGGAAGACGTAGTAATAGTCATAAAAAGAAACAACAAATGTTCTTGCCACCCTGACATTACGCTTCAGTTCAGGAGAATCCTTGAGCTTGCTTCCCATCTCTTGGAATGCTCTTAGGCCTATGATATGACATTCAGGTGCACTATCTAGGAATACTCCATCAAAATCGAATGCAATGAGTTTTATGCTCATAAAAATCAGAACAAGTGATCTTCCACAAGCCTTGCTTCGCCGCCTGGGCTGCATACAAGAACCTTTTCTATGCCGTCTATTTCAGAAAGCCTCTTCTTGATCTCTTCTACGTCCTTCTTGAGACACATGATCTTGACCTGCGGGCCTGCGTCTATTGTGAAATATGATTCCAACCCTTCGTCTCTCCAATCCATCACAGAGTGTATGATTCGCATTGTGACAGGGTTCCAGTAGATGATTGGTGGCTTTGTGGTCATCATGGTTGCATGCATCTTCAGGCAGTTGAATTCAGCTGTCTGGCCAACCTTGGTGAAGTCCTTCGCAAGTATGCCTTCCCTTACAGTCTTAATATCTTCATCAACTGTGGCAAGCCAATCTTTGTAGTAAGGGCATGTCGCTATTGTCTGTGCCATACCTGCACGGCTCTTCACCTTCTTCTCCTTTGTAGATGTGATGACTGTAACCATTCGGAAATCCCAATGATCTTGAGGAGCAATCTGCTCTGCATAGGAATCTGTCCCATCATCCTTCTCTCCTCTGTGCCATTCCACAAAACCAGAGTCAACGGATCTGCTTGCAGAACCAGAACCTCTGCGAGCAAGCATGGAGAGCTCCTTCTTATCCAAGTCAAGGCCAGCTGCCTTTGCGCCTGCGACTGAGAGTGCAGCAAGTCCAGATGCAGATGAAGCCAGGCCAGCTGCTGTAGGGAAGTTGTTATTAGATACAACTTTTGCTTTATCCTGTATCCCAGCCTTCTCTCGGATCAGGTCAATGTGCTTGAATGTGTCCTCATCCTGCAGCTCTTCACCATTGATTATCACAATATCCTTCTCATACTTAGAGTCAAATTCGACAGTAGTATGTGTATTCATTCCATCCACTGTCATGGATATGCTCCCATTATTCGGAAGCATAAGCTTCTTATCCCTCTTTCCCCAGTACTTCACGAGTGCTATATTGGCATTCGCAACTGCTGATGCTTTCATAAATATGAATAATGATACTATAATATTAAAAGCTTAAGCCTCGTTAGCTCAGTCGGTACCTTCTCTACGTAGGTGGAGATTGCGGTAGAGAGCGTTGCATTGGTAATGCAGAGGTCCCGAGTTCAAATCTCGGACGGGGCTTTATTAATCACCAATATAACATACAACTTATTGGTTGACATGGACAGAAAAGAAGTGATAGAGGAATTGAAGAAAGGGTTCAAGTGGGAAGAGGAGTTTGTTTTCCACTACAGTGGCGAGGAAATAATAAACCGGATTAAGGCCCTGGATAAGGACAAGTTCGAGAGGATAAAGAATCTTCTGGATGAGAATGTTGAAGACAGCCGGAGGCATGCATCGATGCTTAAGGAGATCCTGGACAAGCTGGAGAGTGGTGAGTATGAATTCTGAAGAACTGAAAGGCCTATTCGAGGAGATACTGGGAAAGGAAGACATGATGCTCAAGCTTTATGGTCGCATACTCGGTGAGTTCACCAACGAAGAGATCAAAGACAAACTCAAGGAAATCATGAAGGACGAGGGCATACACAGGGTCAATGCAAAACACATGGTGCAGATATTGGATGAGTAATTCTTTTTAAAATTAAGGGACAAATTGAACACATGGACAAGAAAATCGCGGTTATAACTGGAGCAAGCAAGGGGATAGGCAAAGCCATAGCTGACATCCTGATAAAGGATGATTACTTGATTGTGAATGCATCCAGGAACAGGCCTGAACAGGATGACGGAAACATGTTTATACAAATCGATGTCAGGAAGAAGGAAGACTGTGAGAAGATGATCAAGGAGGTTGTTGAGAAGTTTGGAAGGATAGATCTTCTTGTCAACAATGCTGGCGTGTTCTATTCAGGTGGAGTGGAGAAACTGAACATAGAGGAAATGAGAAACATAATTGAGACCAATGTTTATGGCGTGTTTTACTGCACACATTACGTGATAGATCAGATGAAGAAGCAAGGCAGCGGCCAGATACTTAATATTGCCTCTACCTCAGGCATGTCATTCAGGGATGGATGGATTTCATATACAGCATCCAAATGGGCTGTTGTTGGTTTTACTGGATCCCTGAGAAAGGAGCTGGAGAAGTATGGAATAGATGTGATATGCTTCTCTCCGGGCGGGACAGACACAGAGCTCTTCCGGCATGGGGTTGATGGAACTGAGCTGGACACATCAACTTTCACAACAGCTGAAATCATGGGTGAGAAGATAGTTCAGTCCATGAAGCGCGAAGACAAGAATAAGTGGCTGTTTGTATTCACACGGGTAGACAACATCTTGAAACAATATGGTTTTGAGGATTATCCTGTGAGGTAGTATGGGAAATGAACACTTCGTAGTTGCGCAGAAGGCAATCATAAAAGATGGTAACAAATATCTTT
This sequence comes from Candidatus Aenigmatarchaeota archaeon, assembly GCA_043811635.1. Lineage (GTDB taxonomy): Archaea > Aenigmatarchaeota > Aenigmatarchaeia > QMZP01 > QMZP01 > JBDRNB01. The sequence goes on along the minus strand of JBDRNB010000024.1, from coordinate 6,576 downwards.
TTCTGAAAAGGGCTCCTAACTCACGTGCATACCCAAATCAATGGAACTTCCCAGGAGGTAAATTGGAGATAGGAGAAGAGTCAGAAGAAGGGCTGAAGAGGGAACTTGTTGAGGAAACATGCCTGAAGATAAAGATTATCGAACCATTATTTATTTCTAGTGAAATCATCAACAAAGAAAACGCAGTGATTATAGCCTACTTGTGTGAAATTGTATCAGGCGAAATCAAGCTAGATCACGAGAGCACAGAATATAAATGGATGACAAAAGAAGAGGCATTGAAAATTGATTTGACTGGTTTTACTAGAGCGTTTCTTGAGAGAGAGGCCTAGAATCTTCTTTTTAAATAAACAAAACCTCATATAAAACTAAATGGAGTCCACACGTTGTGGGACAAGCTAGCCTTTGGGGCAAGCTTGCACAAAATCGTGAGGTAATGGCATCCTGGCGGGCTCCAGAAATCTGTCTGGAGATTTGATAGGGTTTGTTGATTCCCAGATGATATGACGAAACCTGTCTATGGGGGTTCGACTCCCCTCGATCCCACATTCTATATAACAAATTCGTGTTCTCTGTATTCTCCAGAAACATGTCTGGGTTTTAGACGTCCCACAATTTTTCCACGACGCCAGAACAAGTAATCAGCTCTCAGGTAAGCGTCAGGTATAGTCATGGCTACAACTGTTATATGACATCCATCATCTAAAGACGGAAGAACAGACTCGTCTTGAAACATTACTCCGTATTTTTTCATTTGATCTAACGTGACCATCAATGCACCTATAGAATTAATAAAAATAAGTTTTATAAGGGTTTATGATACAGGGTATATCTGGACGTAGTTGCCCACAGCTTCTACATGTATCACGTAGTTGCCCTCTGATATTGGCAGTGTGCCGTTCAGATCAGCTATGCCAAAATGGGATATATCCTGTATCTGTCCTGTGTCCATTCTGATGCTCACTGTTTTGTTAGTGATGTTTATCCACTGCACATACCTGGGTATGTAAACAACAGTATTCACGCTTGCGGGAGGACCCTGTGAATAGACCAAATCAGCTGTGTCCACAATCTTTCTTGCTGCATTCTCAGCGTATGTAGAATAGATCTCATTTGATGTGTCCCTGTGGACAGTAGTCATGTATGACCATACAGGTATGATGAAAAGCATGACTATTCCTATAATAAGCATGTACTCCATTGCTACCTGTCCTTTGCGCATCCCCATGTAATAGAATTGGTTGAGCTTGTATAAATTATATATCAACAAGTCAGAATAGAAATAAAAGTAAAAAAGAGAAAAGGGTGAGGCTTAGTTTACTAAACCTGCTTATGTGGATGTTCCTGTAAGCGTTCCAGAGCTTGTGAATGTTAGGCCTGTATCCATAACAGTGTATGTTAGGTTTGCAGTAGCTGAATACGCTGTTGCTGCTGCTGGTCCTGATACGGTGTAAATCATTGTTACCTCTTCGTTTGCTCCGACAACAACACCTATGCCACTAGGAACTACGTTGGTTCCTTTCACACTTGCGGCAGTGCTCACTGAGCTTCCATACAATGCGAATGCATCTGTCACGTTTATGCTAGACCCAACACCGTTCTTTACTATTACTGTTAGTTGTGTGCTGCTAAGTTGCCAACCTCCGGCTGGAACCGAGAACTGTTGGAATCCAGATGCAGTAGGTTGTGTGAATGTTGATGGATTAAACAACCCTAGTGCAAACAGTGCTGCAGCAACTATTACTACAATTAGTATAGCCCACCCATATGTCATTAGATATTCCATTGCTGCTTGTGCTTTTAAGTTTTTCATTTATAAACACCATTCTGTTAATTTATTAATTATTGGTCTAGCACCTTTATATATAATATTTTTGGCTTTTTACATGTCTTCATGTAAAAACACAAAAACATCACGGTGCTATCACGCCGAACATCATTGATATCATAGTCTGTGCTGCAAAGAAAACTCCAAGTGCACCAACAACAAACACAGGAAGATATTTGATGCCACCTTTTGCAGTGCCTGAGCTGATAAGGCCTATGATAAAACTGCCAAACACAGTTGTGATTAATATGGCTGCAAGAGAGAAGATGAACAAGAATTCAGGGGACATGTCTATTGTTCCAAACTGAAGGAATGCAACTGATGATCCTGTATCAGGAGCCGCAGCAGCAGCTCCCAGTTGTGTGATCGTTCCTATAAGATATGTGGAGAGTGCATACAATGCAGGTGCTCCCAGCACGCCTGCAAAGCCGACAAAGATGATATAAATCATGATATTTGACTGCACCTCTTTTTTGATTATGTCCAGCCTCCTGAGATCTTCTGCATTCTCTTCAAGAAGTGTTGCAAACTGGCCTCCTGCCTTTGTTCCCTCAATTATAAGCTTCATTGTCCTTTCCACAACATCTGATTTTATGTATCTTGTGACCTTCATCAAGCTTTCATCAAGCGATTGTCCTGTTATGATCTCCTTTCCAACAGTCTTGATAGCTTCAGACAATGGTCCAAACTCAGGTCTTGCACTCAGCAGAAGAGCTCTGCTAGGAATGTAGCCTGCCCTACTGTTTGCAGCCATCAGTTGCAGTGCATCAGGCAGTATGTTCTCCACAAACCTTGAGCGCCTGTCAACAGCAAGCATAAGGAAGCCGTTGAACAAAACAAACATACAAATACCCACACCTATACCCACCGGAAGCGCATACTTTCCTGCAATCATGTAAGCCACAACTGCGATAACTATGCTGATCAAGACAGTTGTGTTGATGAATCCATTGATGCTCTTCTTGCTGCCTGAAAACATCATCTGATTTTTTATCCAGTTCTTATACGGTCTTGGTGCTAGTTTATGGAACATATCAAATACCCGGAGGCCTCTTTGATTTTATGAGACCCATGAACATAAATTGGAATATGGTGATGAACCCAAGGATGCCTATGAGTATAAGCTCTATGTTAAACAGAGTTCCTATGAATGAGAACAGCACAAGAAGGAAGATGATTCCAAGTGTTGGGAAGATTACTACAAGTACCATGTAGAAAAGAGCTAGCGGATTAAGCTGTGCTCCGTATTTCTTGATGGCAACCCTTTGTTCCAGTACGAGGTTGTCCACAATGTTTTTTATAGTATCCCCTATATCTGAACCACTTTTCAGCGCATTTATCATCTGCCACAAAACCCTTCTGAAATACAGAGAGGGATTCTCCCTTGCAAGATACTCCAATGCCTCTATCTCTGATTTACCTGTGTTTATCTCGTTTACAGACTGCCTGAATATCTTGGAGACCATTCCATAGTTGCTTCTCGCAATTGAGACCATGGAGTCGTATAATGTGATGCCAGACCTGACCTGAACAAGCAGGTGATGAAGCGCTTGCGGAAGGAATGAATCTATATCGCGTATATTCCTGCTGACAAACAGCTTAGGATACATTGCTATATAAACCATTGTTATGAGTCCTACCAAAAAGCCGAATCCACCACTTAATAACACAGCCTGTAGCAAGGCAAATGTTTTTACAGCATAAATAAATAACACAGCGAATACAAGGGCAAAGTATGTCAGGCCAGCATAGAATGCAATTGCCATCCATTCTCGCGGCTCCATGTCGACCTTTGTCTGTCTCAGCTGAAAATCAAGGTTTGGGAACATCCTAGAAAGATTCTCGCCGATACCAAGAAATCGCCTGGTTATTTTCTTTGCCTTATCTATTGATAAGGGAACAAACGGAATCCTTTTCATCTGTTACCTCTTTCATTCTTCAGGTTTCAGTGTGCCTCTCTGTACCTTTCTCAAGACTTCGTCCTCATTTGTGTAATACCTAGAAACAATATTACCAATGACATTATTGTCCAGCACATCATTTTTCAAGAACCATTTCAATACTGTGATCTTCTCACTCAGGTTTCTTTCAATTTCCTTGTCATCCATGCCTGAGAACATCTTTATCTCATCCATCGCCCTTCTGGATTTCCCATATTTCATAATCTGGTCAGTTGAAGGAGACCATCTGAATATTGTGTTAAGCTCAATCTTCATGTCGTCCAATCCGCTACTGATAAGTTCTGTGACCTGGACAACTCTACGAAGGTCACGCCTTCTATCCCTGTGCATAACAACAATAAGCTGCAACGCATTGAGCATAGCAACAGGGATGTTTATTGGTGGGTTTGTGAGCCTTACGTATGCTTCCTCTGCTGTGTTGGCGTGGACAGTTGAGTATACTGAGTGACCTGTATGAATAGCTTCGAACAGAACTTCGGCTTCCTTCTTCCTTCGAATCTCTCCAACAATAACCCTGTCAGGTCTCATCCTAAGGGCATTGATTATCAGCTGAAGCATTGTTATCTCACCCTTACCTTCTGTATTCGGTGGTCGTGTGGTCATAGGAATCCACTGAAGATATTTTGGGAGTTGAAGTTCTCTTGTATCTTCTATTGAGATCAAACGATGGTTTGGCGAGATGAAGCATGCAAGCGCATTAAGCATGGAGGTCTTCCCACTTGCAGTGCCTCCTGGTATTATTATATTCATCTCATATTGGATTGCGAGCCATAGGAATGCAGTTACATCCATGCTTATTGTACCACTTTTTAAGAAATCTGTCATTGTCCATGGTCTTCTAGCGAACTTTCTTATTGTTAGTGTGTTGCCGATAGAGCTGATAGGGAACAAAGTAGCATTGGCCCTGTCCCCACTTGACAAATATGCATCCATCAGCGGGTTCAGATGGCTTATCTGCGTTCCAACCCTCCTGCCTATGAGTGCTGCATAGTTGTATATCTCTGTCTCTGAGTTTACAGGTATGTTTGTTTTCAGCCATCCAAGGCTCCTGTGGTAAACCCATATTGGTTGTTTGGATCCATTTATGACCACCTCCTCAAGGTTCCTGTCCTGGAGCATGATCTCTATTGCCCCAAGTCCAAGGGACTTGTGAAGAAGTATGCCTGAAAGTATTTCAACGTCATTATCAGAAAGGTTTGGAAGCTCCTCCTTTATCATGGGAACAGACTTATCCTTGAACTCAACCTTCAGTTTGTTTATTTCGCCTGGATCAAGAACTTCTACAGGCTTTATCATCAAGTCAGTGAGCATCCTTTCTCTTATATCATCCAGAACAGCTCTAGTAGCTTTTTCTATCTGAGGGAAGGTCAATCTGTATATTGGAACAAATTCATTTGGAACCTTGAGAATCTCTATTTTTGTTGGAACCTGATCAATATTCAGCTCGTACTTTTCCATTAGCTTTTCCTTAATCATCTCTTTTATCTTCTCAATCTTCTTCTCAGTTATCACCTTCTCAACTTTTGGCTTGGTATCCTTCAGATCCTTTACCTGCGTTTTCACTTCCTTTTTCACATCTTTTTTTACATGTGTTTCTTTTTCCATACCCATAATTTAAGCCCTCCGGATTTCTTTTTCAGAATAATCAAAATCACAATTACAACTATGATTATTATTATGCTTAGTTCAAAATAAAACCTGTTGTTTAGTATTGGATCAAGCAGATCAAGAACAGGCTTTAATGCAGTAGTTAGAGTGTTTGTTGTATTCTTCACAACAACATTCATTGCTGGTGGGAGATTGCCTATATTCCCAAGGTAGAAGAACAATATGATCAAGAATAGAATAATTATAATTATTGGAGGCTTTTTTGAGGGCTTCTTTCTTTTCTCGAATTTATTGGTAAGATCAAGCTTCTTGTCTTTTACAGGCTTTACATCTCCCTTTTCCTTCTTTTTATGCTTCTCCGTTTTATAATCCAATGTTCTCAGCATTGGCTTGCCAAAAATTGGGTAGTGCATCTTGATCAGGTCATGCTCTTCCAAAACACGTGCCCAATCTTCAATTATCTTTAAGTCCAGATTGAGATCATTCGCTACCTTTTCTAAGGTTATATTCTTTTCAGATTCCACTATATCAAGAAGCTTATCTGCACCAGTCTCTATCCGCTGTTCAGGCGTACCATAAAGAGCTTTTTTCTCCTTCTTTTCTGCCCCAGTCTTTTTAGTTGGTGTAGATGGTTCCTTTATCTTATCTCCGAACTGGTCCTTTTTCTCCTTATACAGTCCTTCCCTCTTCAGTCTGATGATGGAGAATTGAGCATCAAGCTTTGATATCTTTAATGCGTTGCCTATATCCTCTGGCCCTTTCCCTTTCTGCAAAAGCTCCAGCACTTTTCTGTCAGTCTTGGTTATCTTCAAACACTTCACCTATTATGGATTTGCACACACCTGTGTCACACAGTGTCATATTTAATATAATGGATTCGCACTCTTGAATACTTGTACTGTTGGAATATAATAATTGTGTTGAGTTATCTATGATGCATTCAGTGTTCAACTCAATAAATGCAGCATGGAAATTAGGAACCCCAACTATCTGATACTCAAAGAAGTCATCTTCAGTGAACTCGAAGTCATGGAAAGATTTTCTTATGCAGCTATGGGAAGGTGTTTTTGTAAAGTAGGGTAAAAATGGTAAGTAACCTTAAAGACATCCTATAACGAGAAAGCAGAGTAGGGTGTCTGGCCTAATCCAGCTTAGGCAACAGCCTACCCTGTTGGGTTA